>CAZEZQ010000378.1:2997-5893 GCA_964516245.1 uncultured bacterium
GATGCATTGAAACCTGAAGAAGTATGGATTCTCGAAAAAAAGGATAATGGGTTTACCACAATACGAAGGGCAAGTGAAGATTCAGTAGTGGAAAGTATGGTAGATGAAGGATTGCCGCTTGGTGGCTTGTGGTATAGTGATTATTTGGATGCGAGGTGAATGCATGCATTTTGAGATATTGGTGGAAGATCAATCTGGGAAAAAAATGCTGGGAACAATTCTTTTGAAACTAGTTGGAAACCATACATTCAAAGTTCATCCATATAAAGGGATCGGTCATATCCCAAAAAACTTACATAAAACATCAGATCCTCAAAAACGTTTGTTGCTGAATCGATTACCCAAATTGTTTCAAGGATATGGGAAAGCATTTCATAAACAAAAGGAATATTATAAAGCCTCGGTGATCGTAGTAGTTGATTTAGATGATAAATGCTTTCATGACTTTCGGTTAGAATTGTTCAACATCCTCCACAATTGTAATCCGAAGCCAGATACATTATTTTGTTTCGCCATTGAGGAGGGAGAAGCATGGCTTCTCGGAGATCAAAATGCCATTAAAAAAGCATATCCTAATGCGAAAGATGATATCTTGCAAACCTACAATTATGATAGTATTTGTGGGACGTGGGAAATACTTGCTGATGCAATTTATCCAGGCGGTTCAACAAAATTGTCAGCACTTAGTTGGCAAGAAAATGGAAAAATTAAATCAGAATGGGCTGAAACGATCACACCGTACTTGGATTCAAATAATAATCATTCACCCAGTTTCAATTATTTCGTCAACAAAATCAGAGATGTTTTGTTATCTTAAAACTTGAAATGATCAACGATATTGAAGCTCAACACGAATACCACATCCCGGATGATATTTCTTTAATCATCGTCGATGCCCACGATACCGTTCTCAAACGCGATTTCTCCAAAATGCAGGGGCCGGTATTCGGCAATCCCGACGACTCAAAAAAAATTGTCTGGGCCTTGCGCGACGGCTTGCTCAACTTCTTAACCGTCTATTCCAAAATCTTCAAGAAAAAAGTGGTCATTAGTTCTGACGGCAACCGCAAGCGCCTGCTCGAACATATGGAACGTTTCGGCATTATCAATATGATCGAGCGGATTTACGGTTCTGAGCATCTCGATCCCAACACCCAACTGAAAAACCTCAGCCGAATCTGCGACGAGATGTGCGTCCCATCCGAGCAGGCAATCTTTATTGGAGACAGCCATATCGATGAATTGGCGGCCAAAACTCATAACATTCGCTTCATCCAGGTGCCCAATACTTTGGAAGACCGGCATTTCACCTTCAATACCTTTATCGAACAGCACAAACAAGATGGCATCACCGGGTTGGAAGTCTTGGGCATCACCCATGCCGGGCGCACCCACTTCAATCTTACCACTGCCGACCTCTATGAATTCGCCTTCATCAAAGGCGAGGGCAAAGTGGCCCACAGCGGACCTTTAATAGTCAATTCCGGCAGGCACAAATACAATCTCCACCATCAATACATCGTCAAAGAGCCTTCCACCGAAACCAAAATCTGGTGGGGCGAATATCACAAACCGCTTGCGCGCAAACACTTCGATACCCTCTATGCGCGCCTCTTAGACTACCTGCAAGACAAAACCCTGTTCATTCAAGATTGCTACAGCAGCGCCGATTCGCGTTTTCGCTTTCCCATTCGGGTGATTACCGAAACCGCCTGGCACAGCCTCTTCGCCCGCAACATGCTTTTCGAAGCCAAACCGCGGCAACTGAAATCGTACTTCCCCGAATACACCATCATTCACATCCCACGCTTTGAAGCGATCCCTGAACTCGATGGGGTGGATGGCAAAGCCTTTTCGGTGGTGAACTTCCTCAAAAAAATCGCGATTGTCGGGGGCACCGGCTATGCCGGCGAAATGCGCACCTGCATCTTTACCATCATGAACCACCTGCTGCCCCACGAAAATGTGCTCCCATTGTTGTGCTCGGCCAACACGGGAACCGAAGGCGATGTCACGCTCTTTTTCGGCAGCCGGGGCACCGGCAAAACCACGCTCTCCATCGACATCAACCGGCCCTTGATCGGCGATACGTTTCATGGGTGGAGCGAAGACGGCATCTTCAATTTGGAGTGCGGCTGCTACGCCCGGGTGACGGGATACAACGCCTACAACCAAAGCCACATCTACAACTGCACCAAACGCTTCGGCACCGTGCTCGAAAATGCCTTCATGAACAAAGCCCGGCGGGTCGATTTGAACAACACCACCATTAGCGACAACATTCACGCGATTTTTCCCTTCACCCATTTGGACAACGCCGACCGCACCGGCCGCGGTGACCACCCCCGGCATATCATTTTTCTCATTTGTGATGGATTCGGTATCTTTCCCAGCATCTCAAAGCTTACGCCCGAACAGGCTTGCTATCATTTTTTGTGTGGATATTCCACGCAAATCTATTATGCGCAAACCGGCGCCGTTGCCCGGGTAGACCCCATATTCAACAGTTGCTTCGGCTCTTTTTCCAACGTGTTTCACCCGACGGTGTATGCCAATTTGCTCTACGAACGCATCCGCACCCACGACCTCAAATGCTGGCTGGTTAACACCGGCTGGTTGGGAGATTACAAACACCAGGGGCATCCTCTCTCAGTGGCCATGACTCGCTTGATTCTTAATGGGATTTATATGGAAACTGTGGATGAAGCGGAGTATGAAACCTTGCCGGTTTTCGGTCTTCGCTTTCCCGCCGCCATCGAAGGCACCGCGCCCAAACACACCAATGTACGAATGGCCTGGGGAAACGATGAAGAAGGGTTCTACCAGCGCATCAAATTTGTCGCAAAAAAATTCGTGGAAAAGTTCTCCCCCTATGAACGGCAAATCGCGGCAGAAG
>CAZEZQ010000379.1:0-5893 GCA_964516245.1 uncultured bacterium
GTCATCGAAGCGCAGGGCCGGCAAGCCACATTGGTGGATTATGGTGTTCTGCGCACCGACTCGAAACAACCACTCACCGAACGGCTGCAAATAATTTACCAGGGGGTTGAAGAAGCCATTCTCAAGCACCATCCTGACCGCATGGCGCTTGAAACACTGCTTTATTGCAAAAATGTATCGATAGCCCTGCTGCTGGGCCAAGCCCGCGGCGCAGCCATTGTTGCAGCGGCTCAACACAACCTGCCAATGGATGAATTTGCGCCCACCGAAATCAAATCCGCCATTGTCGGCCAAGGCCGCGCCAGCAAAGAACAAGTGCAAAAAATGATGAAAATGTTGCTGGGGCTTTCTGAAATCCCTGAACCTGATCATGCCGCCGATGCCTTAGCCGTGGCGTTAACTTATGTACACTCCAAGCCCATGTCGCATTTGTTATTGCAAAGAGGGAAATAAAACATGATTCATTTTTTGCGGGGGGTATTGGCTCGAAAAACCGATTCTTTGGCGGTCATTGATATAAACGGTGTTGGATTTGAAGTGTGGATCCCCTTGATGACCTATCATGCGCTCCCCAAAGTGGGAGAAGAATGCATGCTGCACACTATGATGCTGGTTCGTGAAGATGACATTCGCTTATTCGGTTTTTCTTCTCCCGAAGAACGGGAATTGTTTCGATTGTTTTTAGGATTGCAAGGTGTGGGAACGAAAATGGCGATGGATATTCTCTCTTATATCTCACAAGAGCAATTGGTGGAAACCATACAAAGGAATGATTTAACGATCCTGTGCCAGGTTCCAGGAGTAGGGAAAAAACGGGCTGAAAAAATATTGTTTGAACTGCAGCGAATCAACAATCCTATCTTGCATTCAACCGCATTTCGTAAAGAGCAATCCACAGAATCTATTGCACCAACCAGTTCCAACGCACAAGAGGCTGTTGAAGCCTTGCTCGCATTGGGGATGAAAATTGCCGAAGCGCAAAAAGCGGTGCAAGCCGCTCAATCTGAGTTGGATGAAAATGTGAGTGTGTCGGAACTCATCAAAGTGGCTCTTCGCAACCGCTGAACTATTTTAATAAATAGATTCATATTTGAGAAATTCTTTTAGCATGATTCTCTCGATTACATTACTTTCTTTAATGTAGCTGGATGGATTACATCAAAACGATAATTTCAATCCCTACCAATTCATTTCCCTGTATTAGAAGATTCGATCCATAATTTACCCTCCTTAAATTGCAATAACTAACTGAAATTATTGTATTTTTATGTGGCAAGATTGTCTCGTTTTTGATAGGTTTTGTATCACATTTTACGAGAAATTCAGATAATTTGTAGAGTGGCATGCGAATTGATAAGAATTTATATAGGTTTTTTAGTTAGCGGTGATAACAAAGGCAGTGCATTAAGGAAAAAACCAAAAGGAGTGAACACCGTGAGTTCAAATGTCATGATTGTAGATGATGCCGCTTTCATGCGGGCGACTTTAAAAGATGTGATCACCAAAGCAGGTTTCGAAGTGGTGGCCGAAGCGGTAAATGGGATGGACGCTGTTGAAAAATACAAAACGTACAAACCCGATGTAGTAACGATGGATATCACAATGCCTGAAATGGATGGTTTGGAAGCGTTAAAGCAAATTCAACAAATGGACTCCGAAGCCAAAGTGATAATGTGCAGCGCTATTGGCCAGCAAGCCAATGTGTTGGAATCCATTAAAGCGGGCGCCAAAGATTTCATAGTGAAACCCTTTCAAGCAGACCGGGTAATCGAAGCCATAAACCGCGTCTGCGGATAAAGAACTGAATTCCTAACGTCCGCAACGATGTAGATTGATAAGCAACCAGGAGGAAACTGTGAAAATTGAATATGTGAATCCATTTGTTGAATCGGCCTCACAAGTTCTGCATGAAATCGCTCAATTGAAATCAGAACGGGGCAAATTGAGTTTGAAGGAGATAAGCAAACCCTTTCGCGATGTTTGCGCAATACTAGGGGTGATTGGGGATATCAAAGGGCAAGTGATCTATGGGTTTGATGAGCAAACGGCGAAGAATGTCGTTTCCCGTATGATGATGGGCGCCGAAGTGACTGAATTTGACGAGATGGCCCGCAGCGCATTGGGTGAACTGGGCAACATTATCACTGGCAAAGCTTCTGTCGGGTTGGAACAAAATGGATACCGGATCGAAATTTCTCCACCCACCCTTGTCATGGCGCAAAATTTGAAAATTTCCTCCTTGAATATTCCTATGATTGTAGTTCCTCTCGAAACCGAAGTCGGCACCATCGAGATCTATGTAGGCTTGGAACAAGATCAACACTGAATCAGCAGAAGGAAAAACAATGGTTGGAACATCAATGCCTGAATTTGTTGCACAGAAGACAAATTGTTTCAAACCGGTTCGTACAGGATCATCATTCCATTCGTATCAAATGAACGACCGTGATTTTAAGCGATTGCGTTCTTTAATTTACGATTATTGCCGGATCGAAATCAAACCACATAAAAAACATTTGTTGATCAACCGGCTCACCAAACGTTTGCGCCATCTCGGGCTGAAAGATTTTTCCACCTATCTCGATTATTTGGATGGAGGGGAACACCGTCATCAGGAATTCATCGAACTTATCGATGCCGTCACCACCAACAAAACCGATTTTTTTCGGGAGCCCAAACATTTCAGTTTCTTGCAAGATTCTGCGGTTCCCGAATTCTTAAACGCCCCCCAAGCCAAAAGCCGTCCTTTTAAGGTGTGGTCGGCAGCATCTTCGACTGGAGAAGAACCTTATTCCATTGCAATCTGTTTGTCTGAATTGTTTTCTTCCCATTCCAGCTGCCGGTTTGAAATTTTAGGGTCCGACATATCAGAAACCGTGCTTCGCCATGCCGCTACGGGGATTTACGATGAAGCCCGGGTGGTGCCGGTTCCCATGCCGCTTTTGCGCAAATATTTTTTGAAAGGGGAGCGGCGATTCAAAGTCAAACCTGAACTGGCTGGTACGGTTCAATTCAAGAAGCTCAATCTTCAGCAGCCATTCCAACAATCGCTTTCAGGATACGATGTAATCTTTTTAAGAAATGTATTGATCTATTTCAGCAAAGAAACCCAAAAAGAAATTATCGATAAATGCTGGTATGTCTTGCGGCCTGGAGGGTATTTGTTCCTTGGCCATAGCGAAAGTTTGAGCGGCACTCAGTCTTCGTTCAGTTATGTCGCACCGGCGATTTATCAAAAATCCAAGACGGAAAAACCATAGGAGGGGGATCATGTCATTCGATACCCAAAATTATATTGAACTGTTTTATCAAGATGCCGACGAGCATCTTCAAATTATGACAGACTCGCTTTTGGATTTGGAAAAAAATCCTGAAGACAAAGAGGCGCTTTCGGCATGTTTTCGCTCCGCTCACACCATGAAATCGTCTTCGGCGATGGTTGGATTTATGCATATCAGCGAATTCACGCATCGTATGGAAGACCTGATTGGCTTAATGCAGAATGGTGAAGTGCCGATCGATTCTGAAAAAGTCGACTTGCTCTTTCATGCGTTTGATGTTTTGAAAGAAATGTTGGCTCAATTGCAAGACGAAACCACCGAAGCTGAAAAAAACAAAACCAAATCCCGCAGCCGGGAATTGATCAACACTTTTCAAACACTGATGGATGGCGGTGAGTCTTCTGAGCGTGAACAAGTTTCCATCAAGCATGCGCGGGTACGTCTGAGCGCCGAACATCGCGAAAAACTCGAAGATATGCGCCTGGCCGGAGAAGAAATTTATGAAATCACCATCACGTTTGACTCCGAGGTCCAAATGGCTTCCGCCCGGGCCTATTTAATCATCAACAACCTTTCTCAAATCGCTACGGTTGTTCATACGGATCCTGACTTGAATGATGAAAACGAAGAACTTTATGGAGAGCTCGCATTGATTGCCGCTTCGACTCAGCCGGTGGAACAATTGAAAAAGAGATGCCTGGTCTCTGAAATTCACTCGGTTGAAGTTCGAGATGTGACCCAAATCGAGCAATTTGAGTGGGATGAATCCGGCACGAAAGAGGCTTCGCAGTTGGCCGCCGAAAAATTGGGTGAATCGATTCTGGAAGGATCCGAAGAACAAAAACTGGATGAAGAGAAAGTCGTCACTTCGTTTGACCGCCGTGAAGACCGTATGAAAATGCAAACCGTCCGCGTGAATATCGAAAAACTCGATAAACTTCTGAATTTGGCGGCGGAACTGGTTATACAAAGAGGCCGCGCTTATGAACTGGCCCAGCGTTTGGTGGGCAAACACGGCAAAGGCGGAGTGGAAGAAGAATTAATGGATGCCATCACCCAGCAAGGGATGTACTTAACCCAGTTGCAGGAAACGGTGATGGATTCACGCATGGTTCCCATCGGTTCAGTTTTCTCCCGCTTCCGCCGGGTAGTGCGCGATCTGGCCAACCAACGTGACAAAAAAGTCAATTTGGTGATTGAAGGCGAAGAAACCGAGCTCGACAAAAAAATCATCGATCAAATCGGCGATCCACTCATGCACATGGTTCGCAATTCGATCGATCATGGCTTGGAAGACGGTGAGGACCGCAAGCGCGCGGGCAAACCCGCCGAAGGCCTGCTTCATCTGAATGCCATACATCAGGGCAATAGCATTGTTATTACAATTCAAGATGACGGCAAAGGCATCGATCCCGATATACTTCGCAAAAAAGCGGTTGAAAAAGGACTGTTGTCTTCAGAAGAAGCGGCAGCATTAAGCGATAACGAAGCCCTCAAATTGATCTTTAAGTCTGGCTTCTCTACCGCTAAAGAGGTGACCGATATTTCCGGCCGTGGTGTGGGGATGGATGTGGTGCGCAAATCCATTGAATCCTTGGGCGGTTCTGTGGATATTCAAACCGAACTGGGCAAGGGCACTACCTTTTACCTGAAACTCCCCTTAACTTTGGCGATCATTCAAGCCTTGCTCGTCGAATCGGGCAAAGAGCTTTACGCATTGCCCATCATGACGGTCTCAGAGACCATTCGAATCAACAAATCCGACATCTATCGTGTGAAAGGGCAGGGCAATGTCATTCGCCTGCGTGAAGAAATAGTGCCCATCTTAAACTTAAGCAATGTGATCCAAGCCGAACACGAGATAGAAGATACCGGCCGTTATTACGTTGCTATCTTGCGAAGTGGCAGCAACTATGCCGGTTTGATTGTTGACCGCATGGTCAATGAGCAAGAGATCGTCATCAAACCACTCTCCTCCGATATGAAACACGCTCCATACGTTGCTGGAGCCTCCATATTGGGAGATGGCCGGGTGATCTTAATTTTGGATACTGCCAGTTTGATTGAAACAACTCTAGGATCGGCTGCTTAAAGTCGAATGGAAATTTATTGTTTATCAATATGATTATTGAATTTTGATTATTGAATTTTTGAAGGATTATGATAATGCCATTACCTATTCGTGTTCTTGTTGTGGATGATTCCGCATTGGCAAGGCGGATCCTTTCGGATCAACTAAACGCCTATGCGGAAATTGAGGTTGTAGGGACTGCGAATGACGGTCAATTCGTTTGTTCAAAAATCGAGTCACTCCGGCCGCATGTTGTGACATTGGATGTGGAAATGCGTACCGTGGGGGGGCTGGATGTGCTCCCTGATATCGTAAAGCGATACAATCTGCCGGTCATTATGGTCAGCGCCCACACCGACAAAGGGGCTGAATCTACGGTGCGCGCATTGGAATACGGCGCGGTTGATTTCGTAACGAAACCGCAGGCTAATGGCCTCAGCAGTGTAACCGAAATTTGCGATATTCTTGCGCAAAAGATTGTTGCGATTGGGAAATTTGGAAAACCACCCAAATCGCGCCCCAAGGCGATGGTGCGGCCAGA
>CAZEZQ010000380.1:0-3493 GCA_964516245.1 uncultured bacterium
TGCATTTGACCTAATGAATCAGTTAGAAGGTGCAAACGAAGAAAGCGACATGTCTTACATTTATCAACCTTCTATTAGCGAACATCCACAGAATAAAGATTATCATGATTGGACAGCTTTAATTGAATTAACACGAGATGCTTGGCTAGCAACCAACGAGATAAATCCAACAATGGCAAAAATATTTGCTCAGCATTGGCTGGAAACACCATATCCAATATTCAAGAGATTGGCGTTTTTTGCTGCGGCAAATAGTAAGAGTATTTCCTCTACTCAAGCTCTTGAATGGTTATTACATGATGATCGTTGGTGGTTATGGTCCATAGAAACTGAAAGAGAAACGATTCGACTTTTAGTAGCTATAGCACCTAATTTAGAGAAACAAGAATTTGACATATTAGAAAAAGCAATCCTCTCAGGCCTACCTCAAAAGATGCTAGATTTGTATGGTGAACATGCTTCTTCCCAAGACATGAAAAGGAGATTTGATCGATATATTTGGCTTAGGTTGGAAAAAATTAGAACTACAAATGCCCAGCTTAGCTCAGCCGCTCTAACCAAACTTGATGAATACCATAAAGAATATCCTGGTACAAAATTATCAGACGATGAACGTGATGAATTTCCAGTTTGGATAGGTAAAGGAGAAAGAGGAAAGGAAAGAGTAACAACTCCAAATGATTTAATAGATCTAATTGAGTGGCTAAAAGAACCTAAAACTGAATTTTGGCAAGAAGATGATTGGCGAAAACGATGTCGTGATGATTATGATATTGTACTTAAAGCATTATCTAAACTAGCAAACGAAAATTGTTGGCCTGTTTCTCCATGGCGAGACGCTCTTCATGTTTGGTCAGATGTAATTTCGGACGAAAACTTTTCAAAGGAGTCATGGAAAGATGTATCAATACTTATTGAAAACATACCAAACGACAAACTTTACGAGTTATCTCATAGCATATCATGGTGGTTAAATGCACAAGCATCAAGAATTGAAGAAGATCAAGAACTTTACTTTGAAATAATTAAAAGGATTTTGAACATTGATTACGGAGTCGTTGAGCCATCTGAAATACCTACAGATAAAGCAATTGATCATCCTATTGGAATAGTGACGGAAGCATTACTCACTTGGTGGTATAAGCAAAACCCATCGGTATCACAAGGGCTTGAGAATGAACTTAAAACAATTTTCACTAATATTTGTGATACAAATATTAATCAACTAATTTATGGTCGAAGAATACTAGCTTCTCACACAATTTCACTATTTCGGTTGGATGAAGAGTGGACGAGGAAGTATCTTCTACCTTTATTTGATTGGGAAAATTCCGAAACTGAAGCGCTTTCATCTTGGATAGGATTTTTATGGTCATATCGTATATATTGGCCTCTTGTTGATCTAATAAAGAAACCAATCCTAGATACGGCTAAATTTTACGACAAATTAGACATATTAGCATCTCAATATTCTGATTTTATTACATTCATAGCATTAAATCAAATTGATATTTTTAAAGAAAATGAAATATCTGAAGCTATTCAGTTATTACCAGAGAGTGGACAATTAAATGCTTTGAATTCAGTTTTACGTGCAATCAATGGTGCTGAAGATCAACGTATTGAATTTTGGCGTAACCGTGTAAAACCTTATTTCGAAAAAATTTGGCCAAAAACAAATAAATTCAAGACATCAACAATATCTGAACGAATTGCACGATTATGTGTGGAATCAAATGAGGTATTTCATGAAGCAGTTGGGGTATTACATCACTGGTTGATACCAGTGGAGGATCCTCACTACATCATCGATATACTTCATGAATCTGAAATTTGCACAAAATACCCTTTAGATGCTCTTACTTTATTGTATTCTATTATTAATGCCAATAGTCATTGGATTCCAAAAGAGCTTAAATTCTGTTTAGATCAAATTAATGAGGGAGACTCTTCTTTAAATGATGATTATCGATATAAAAGTTTAAATGAATTATTTGAAAAATATGGGGATAAGTGATAAGATTCATAAACTTTACATCGTTGACTGTACGACGAAGTATTTAGCTCCAGAAGGGCGGTTTGCAAGTATAGTTTGGGCAAGGGTAAAATATCGTTTATTTCACCCTTGGCACCCACATTCGAGGTTGTTCTTCACAAATTCTCATCTCTTTTTCAGTGAAAAACTCATTTCCATTCGAACAATAGTTTCTAGGTTGGGATTGGTGTTGATGGCTTCCATGAAATCTGGATCTGCCATTCGGGGGTTGATGTTGTGAGCGACGATCAATCCACTTGGTCGAACCAGAGGAAGGAGTTTTTCAAGATAATCGATGTATCCTGTTTTGTCGGCATCAAGAAAAAGCAGGTCGATTGGTTCTTTGAGTTTTTTCACTTTTTCATGGGCGTCTCCCAGTACAAGCGTAATAATGTCTTCCATACCGGCACGCTTGAAATTCTCGGTGGCGATTTTCGCACGTTCTTCATCGATTTCGTAAGTGATGAGTTTGCCCCCTGTTTTTTGAAGCGCCATACCAAACCAGATCCCCGAGATACCGGTTGAGGTTCCAATTTCGACAACATGCTGGGCGTTCATGGTCTCGGCAAGCAGGCGTAGCACGCGCCCATCCTCTTTTGGCACATTGCGAAATCTTTGATTTTCATAAATATCATTCAGAACAGCCAAAATCTTTTTTTCATTCTCGTCTTTGGGAACAGGCGGTTTGTCCAATTCCGAGCGGCTTTGCCCAGGGCCTCGTTGTGTGTTCGATGGAGACACAGTGAACGCAATCAAACTGAACGAAATTACGGCGATACTAAAATATGTAAAAAAACTTTTCATCCAGGTACCCTCCACTGTTTTTGATGAGTGCTTGTAGTTATTCGATGTGAATCTCATTATTGTTCCACCCTCATCTACATTCAACAAAAATTCCCAATTCGAATTCTTCTTGCTGACTATCTTCTTTCACAGTTTCAAACCAAAAATATACTGGATAAATGTTTAATAATTCTGTATTATCTTCGATTTGCAGCCGAACCTGCATATCCTCTTGAGCCAATTCTGAGCAGCAAATCAAAACCGCAAAGTAGAAACATTCACAAAACCAAACCACAATATATTGTGGTTCAATGGAGATGAATACCACAAGAAAGACCGCCAAATGCTTTTATACAAGGAAAGCGAAAAATGAAAAATAGCTGGATTTCACACAAAAAAACCAGAAAGAACACAACATATTGTGGTAAACCAAAAACCGAAACACAAGAGAGACCGCCAACTCCAGCCCCCGCCACTTGGCGGTCTGTCCACTTATTTATTCTACAACATCAAAATATCAACTTACCGGCTCATCCATCCCCCATCCACAGTCACCACCGAACCATTCATATACGAACAAGCGTCCGAGGCCAGCAGCGCCACCGGGCCCTTAAAGTCCTCCGGCTCACCCCAGCGCCCGGCGGGGATACGGGCCAAGATAGCGGGGTACCGGTT
>CAZEZQ010000380.1:3503-5891 GCA_964516245.1 uncultured bacterium
TCAGCGCTTCGTTAATATCCGTATTAATATAGCCGGGCGCAATGGCGTTTACGTTCACGCCTTTCCCCGCCCATTCATTAGCAAAGGCGTGGGTCAATTGCACCACCCCGCCTTTGCTGGCGGCATAAGCAGGGATGGTAATCCCCCCTTGGAACGCAATTACCGAGGCGATGAAGATTACCTTGCCCCATCCCCGCTCGATCATCTCTTTGCCAAATTCGCGGGTTAAAACGAATTGCGCGTTCAAGTTCACTTCCAACACACGGTCCCAGGCTTCATCGGGAAACTCATGCGCCGGGGTGCGCCATTGGGTTCCAGCATTGTTAACCAGAATATCGATAGGCGGGCAGTCTTGTTTTACCTTCTCAATAAATTGATAGAGCGAATCGCGTTGGGCAAAATCACATTGATAGGCTGTAAAGTTTTTGCCTATCGCTTTAATTTCAGTTTCAACTGCGCTCCCCGCTTCCAGCGTCGCGCTCACACCCACAACATCCGCCCCGGCTTCCGCCAGTGCCAGAGCCAAGGCTTTACCAATCCCCCGCTTGCACCCGGTAACCAGCGCCGTGCGGCCATCCAACCGAAATTGATCCATCACTCCCATCCCATATCTCCCATAATTTTTATTCTGTCGGTTTCAAAATGACCTTCATCAAACCGGGTTCGTGATCGTACAAACGCTTAAACCATGAAGAACCTTCTTGCAGGGGCGCCACGGCGCTAATCATCTCATCCACTTTAATCTTGCCATCGGCAATCAGTTGCAAGCATTGAGGATACTCGCCCCGTGAAGCGCACGAGCCGCGCACTTGAATCTCACGTGTCACCACCGACTGCAGCGGCAATTCCACAGTAGGCGACAGATTCCCAACCAAGGTTGCCGAGCCGCCTTTGCGCAAACACTCAATGCTGGTTTGCACCGCCGCGGTGTTGCCCACCACTTCAAACGAAACCTCCGCCCCGCGCCCGTTGGTTAAGTCACATACTTTCTCGACAGGATTATCGTTCTTTGCATTGATACCGGCTGTTGCGCCCAATTCTTTGGCTTTTTCCAGTTTTCCATCTTCCAAATCAACGGCAATGATCTGGCCGCAGCCTGCAATCTTCAGAGCCTGAATCACCAGTGTACCGATCATTCCCGCACCCACGACTACGGCTGTATCGTTCAGCGAAATTGGAGTGATATTCACCGCATGCACCGCTATCGACACCGGCTCCACCATCGCGGCCTTTTCAAAGGGCAAATTGTCAGGAAGGCGGTACAAAATGCGGGATGGAACGGCGACATATTCCGCATAAGCTCCATGCTGGCGGTATTCACCGCACGACACTCCCAACACCCGCCGGTTGTCACACAAATTAATCTCTCCCCGGCGGCAATGAAAACACTCGCCGCAATACACGGTAGAATCGAATGTCACCCGGTCACCCACCAGCCAACCGCTGACATTCTTACCCACTTCAGCAACGATCCCCGATGCCTCATGGCCCATAATAATCGGGGGAATGCGCCGTCCACTCGAACCATCCATGCCATGCACATCACTGCCGCAAATGCCGCAGGCTCTCACCTGCACCAAAACCTCATCATCACCAATCGTGGGTTTTTCCGAATCGGTAAAATCAAATTGATTGTATTCTTGCAAAATCAAAGCTTTCATATTCTCACCAATCTTCAATTTTTTATATACCAAGTTCATCATAACAGAAACCCATTCAGAATTTAGAGAGGTGAATTCTTGATTTAAAATAAAAATGAACAGGATAAACCTGTTCATTTTTATAATTTGTCGATTGTAGGAGGAGGCGATAAATAATTAAATCGTTATTAACGGCCTTCCAAAATCGCATGGACTTGGTTCAAAGCATCCGTATTGCTGTGAGTTTCTTCGAGTGCCCGTTTGACAAACCCTCGTTGATCCCGGTCGAACAGAGTGTTAATCACATGGCGCAATACTTTGGTCTCAACTTCTTTGCGGGCAACCGCAGCTTCATAGTGTGTCACTTTGTCAATGACATAGGTATGCACCAAGCCTTTTTTGATCATGATCCTCAAGATCGTACGTACAGCAGAATCAGAGCGTTTGTAGCCCTTAATTCTCATCACTTCACGAATCTTTTCCACCGTTTGCCGACCATGTGCCCACAAAATTTTCAATAAAAATAATTCCCAATCTGTCGGTGTAACTGAGGTTTGTCTTGACACTTTTCCTTACCTCCACATTTGGCTTTTCATTTATAAGCAATTCTGCATTATTATCGATACATATTTTTGAAACTGAAAAAATGCCGCAAATAAAAGTTCTTTTTCATTTTGAAAAAATATGATCAATGTTCTAAATTTTATCCAATTAAATTTTCAACTATTCAAAAACTCCCCAAACCATC
>CAZEZQ010000381.1:0-5882 GCA_964516245.1 uncultured bacterium
CGCTTGCGGTTAAGATAATCGCCAAGACATTGATCGCCGGGCCGGAATACAAAAAAGCCGTGGCCGGGCCCAGGCCCGCTCCCATGCGGTAAATGCCGGCAAACAGAGGGAGGACTGTGCATGAACAAACCGCGAGAATGGTCCCAGATACAGAAGCCACTCCATAGGCCAAAGCTTTGGGAGCCTTGGGACCGAGATATTTCATCACCGCATTTTGGCTGATAAATACTGCGATGGCTCCTGCGATGAAAAAGGCTGGAACCAAGCATAATAGCACATGCTCTTGGGCATACCACTTGACCAGGTGGAACGATTCAAGCAAAGCGTTTTGAAAACGGCTTGAATCGATGGGCAAATAAAAACAAACGAGAAACGCTCCGGCAATCAGAGCGAGTTTTTTCCATTCGGATTTCCAATTCATGATGTTTAACCTAGTTGATTATTTGGCAAAAAAGCCAATTACTTTCGTAAAAATTTTATGCGGCTTGAATTTCTCGCTCTTGCGCTTCTTGAAAAACGTTTTCTACACATTTCAAAAAGTTCAAAATGCAAGGGGTCTTCAAACTGTAGAAGATTTGATTCTTTCGTTTCTCGTGTTCAATGATTCCTGCATTTCGGAGCAATGATAAATGCTTTGAAACCGTTGAAATATCCGTTCCAATCATCTCAGTCAACTTGCAAACACATTGCTCGCCTTCGGATAAGGTCTGCACAATAAAAAGGCGTGTGGGGTGCGCCAAGGCCTTGATGATTTTTGTACGCAATTCCAACTGCCGTCTTGTCGATTGATTCATGTCTTTTTAACACCTCTATTTGGCATTTTAGCCAAATAGTTTTTTTTATCAACCACCATTTCTGGTTTTTCTTAATGAAAGTCTAGTAGTCTATGACAATTGAAATTAGGGGTTGTGTTGATAAAAACTACCGGCTGGAAGCCGATGCTCCCCGTCGATATTCCCTTTTGTATCAATAAAATCAAATGTCATGAATTATTAACGATTAATGATAGAAGCCATTTCAGCCACCCGTTTCCCCAAATTTTGAGCTGTGCTCTTTCCAAAAGAATCGTCGTCGATCGAATTGTCTTGGTTCCAGAGCGTTCCTCCAATTCGAGCTGAGGGTTGTCCATCGCCAACAATGACCATATCCTGGCACATCAATGCGGTTTGAATGGAACGGATTGTCAGTTCCTGCCCGCCATTTCGAGCGCCGCCAACAGCCAGCACCCCCGCCACTTTGTTCCGCAGTTTGAATCCATTCATCCGAAAAGCGGCGCATCGGTCTAAAAACGCTTTGCACAATGCGGTCATATTGCCAAAGTAGACGGGGGAGCCGACGATGATTCCGACAACAGATGGGTCCTCAAGTTTTTCAACAATCATGGGGAAATCATCGGTTTCTCCTGCCCGAAGCGGTTGACCCGCGACCACTTGAGCAGGAATGCTGAGTTCAGCCAGTTCGATCAGTTCTGTTTCAAATTTAGGATTTGATTCTTTCACCGAGTTTAAACAAATAGTTAGAGCGGATGATGTAGTCATCTCTTTACGGGGACTGCAGCATATCCCAATAATTTTCTTTTTCTGTGTGTTCTCTTGAGCGAAGGTGTTGCCAACGGCGGCGCTTGCGAAAGCCATTGCTCCTGAGGCGCAAACAAATTCTCTTCTTCTCAGATGTTTAGTCATGGGTATTCTCCAATCGTTGTAAGGTTTTCTTTATGCAACCTAATTGGCATTTTAGCCAAATTGCCAAATAATTCAAGTGGGTTTACTTCGCAAGTGCTTAACCAAATGAGGAGCAGGGCAAAATGGATTTGATCATTTTGCCCTGCTGGTTTCAATAGAAAATTAGTGTTTTCCCCAATTGGAAATTGAAAGAGGATGGAGTTCCTGCTCATGACAGGGAGTGCAAGACATTTTTCCAAGAGTTGAATTCATGGCGTTTGGTCCATGACACTCCATACAATCGGTCACATCCTGCGAAATCCCATGTTCTGACACAAATGTTTCATTGAAATGATCATTAAGCAAATTACAAGTTTTCATGGCGACATCCGCTACCAAACGTGCACAGCGTTCTTTGCGTTCAGTAGAGGTGGCTCCCACCTGGGCGGCTTTGCACCATTTGCTAACAGACACATGGCATAAGGGAGAGCCGGAGGTAGTCTTTGTAATTTCTTCTTTGCCAGCAGGAATAAAAACGGGCACTGCCGTACTCGAATACCAGGCAACAAGTTCATCGATCAATGCTTTGGCGTCTTCGTATTCGCACACTAAATTGATCATGGCTGATGCGCCATTTAATGTCCCACAGACTGAACCCCAACCGGCAACGCCGCCTTCTCCATATTTGAACATATCGGCGGGTATCGACGAAAACGGTTCTCCATGCAATTCTTTCCATTGGCTCAATATCCCTTGCACTGTGCCATAACAGCAAGCCCCTTGATAAAAGGCCTCATAACCCCGTTCAGCAGCAAGATTGGGGACCAAATCAAAAAACGGGAATGGCCATTGATCCTGTGGGTCATTCACCGTTTGGCTATGGGCTTGAGGTGGCTGAATGAGGGTTTGCATTGTCCCTGCCGATATAGTTCCTGCTGAAAGCAGACCAGCTTTGGCTAAGAAACTACGTCGTTGAATTGTTTGATCTGGATTCATTTTACTGTCCTTTCATTGAAGGAAATTCTTGTTTCAACCACATTCTAATTTGAGAATCCCTCCTTTCTGTTCTGACGAACTGGCAAAAAGTCCGTTCCAGAAAACAGCCATACAATATATAGTAATGCTGGCATCTAAAATGCACTATATGATGATGCAGGCGAGGACGCCTGCGCTCCACAAAAAACTTTTTGCCGGATTGTCTGTTCTAACTGGTTATATCGGTACCTTTATCAACAAATGGATATCACAGAAATTTGTTAATTTGACAAAATTGCCAAATATAGTCAAAAAAAATTATGCAGCGTCTATATCTTGGCTGTAGGATACTTGTACCGCATTGTCCACACAGGTTATATAGTAAAAAATACCTGGTATTTTGAGATGGTAAAATATTAGTTTTTTCGTTTGACGTGTCTGATAATTCCAGCATTTCGCAACAACGAAAGACGTTTGGAAACGGTGGAGATATCTATACCAATCATATCGGTTAAATTGTAGATACATAATTGGCCTTCGAATAAGGTTTGAACGATAAACAGGCGATTGGGATGCGCCAAAGCTATGATGATTCTTGTACGTAATACCAATCGTCGTTTGTTTTATTTCATAAAAACTGTCATTTGGCATTTTAGCCAAATTGCCAAATAATTCAAGAAGTTTTTGAACTTTTTCAGAATAGAATTGATATTCAGATATTTTCTTAATACAATTGATTATCCACAAATTGGAGTGAAACCAATGCCTCTACAAAACAAACGGCAATTCACAATAGAAGAGTATCTCGCCATTGAACGCAATTCAGAACAAAAATGCGAATACTTTGCTGGTGAGATCTATGCGATGGTTGGCGCCAGTGAACCGCATAATTTAATTGTCACCAATCTTGTTCGTGAATTAAGCAATCAGTTAAAAAAACGATCTTGCAAAGTGTATTCAAACGACATGCGGGTGAAGGTGAAAGCGACAGGGTCGTATACCTATCCGGATGTTGTAGCCATTTGTAAAGATCCCATTTTTGACGATGAACATAAGGATACCTTGTTGAATCCAACAGTTCTTATTGAAATATTATCGAAATCAACAGAAGCATACGGCCGGGGAGAGAAATTTGAGCATTACCGGAAGATGGAATCTTTATCTGAATATTTGCTGGTTTCGCAAGACAAATATTATATTGAACATTTTACCCGCCAGCCCAGTGGTCAATGGCTGTTGTCTGAAACCAACCATCCAGAACAAATTGTGGAATTGCCTTCGATCCATTGCCAGCTAGCCATGTCTGAAGTGTATGACAAAGTGGAGATTTAAGAATGAAGGATTCGGACCGAGAGCATATAAAACGCTGGGTTGAAAGTTGGAAACGGGCAGAACCCGCATTATTCGAAGTTCATCGTCAAGAACTACATACGTGTGATTATGAAAAAAACCACAAGATGGTGGATGAACTGCTGCAATGGGCGTTTGAACACCGGCAAGAGCGTTTGACCAGTGGACTCGTTGAACAACAAAGGCTTTTTATCAAAATAAAACAAAATAAGTAATTCTATTTTTTTTAAGGCTCCATGAAAATCGTATAATGAATCCATTATTTCAAGCCGGGCTGGAAATGCAGCAATTCATGCAAGAACGAAATTGGCTGTTTTGTTTTATCGGCGGCCTTGCCGTCATTCGATGATAGTGACATATGTCCAGAAGAAAGGGGCTGGAAAGATTTTTTTCATACTGCTTAATGGTAACCTTACATGGAAGGGAGTTCGCGTTAACGGGCTCCCTTTCGCTAATAGGAACGAGGGGGGTACAGTTCCGAAGGAATGGTGGAGAGAAAATATTTTATTTTATGAACGTTTGTAGCCATAAATCCACTTGGCGGGGGTGTTGCCGATATTGCGAACCGAGTGCACCGCTCCAGCTGGGACGTAGAGTTCTTCGCCGACGGGTGGGTGTGAGACTTTGCCATCCACTTCGACTTCGATTTCCCCTTCCAGCAGCATGATTACTTCATCCACTGCATGGGTAAAATCATCCCAGCGTTGGCCTGGCGGGTCTACCATTTCGCCTCCGTTAAACCCGCGTTGTTTCCAATCGGTTTCTACTTGTTTGCGATTGACTTCTGCCATAGGTCACCTTTTCTTTGATTTTTATTTTTGGAATAGAATATCAAATTTTCTTATTTGCAGCAATTGTTTGCTTCTGTTGCAACAGAGATAAGAGTTATTTAAAGTTGGTGCTGTGTGAAAGGACTTAAAAGACGTAAAGGACCTAAAGGACAAAAAAACACCCCCGTATTTGAATTTTCGGGGGTGCTTAGTGTGTGTTGTGTAGCGTCAATAGGGTTATGGCAGTGGTTTGATTTTTATGTTTTTGTAGAAAATTTTGCTGCCGGGGTCGTGGGCTTGGAGGGCGATGGTGCCGTGGGAGAGCTGGCGTTTGGGATTCTGTTTGATTAGATCAGAATCTTCGTCTTCGGTGTAATCCACCAAGGCCACCCCGTTCACTTTTACGCTCACATGTTGATCTTTCACGATGATATCCATAGTGAACCATTTTTCATCGGGTACAGGGGGCACGGTGACTTTGGCGACGTTATAGAGCCCGCCGGTTTTTTGTGGTTCGCGTTTCATGGTGTTGTTCACCTGGACTTCATACCCAGACTCAGGCCAGCCGGTTTCTTGATAGCGGGTGTGAATATACACGCCTGAGTTGGCGCTTTCGTGGGTCATGATATCCAACTTCAGGTGGAAATTTTTGAAATCGTGATTTTCCACCTCGCCCATATAAAATGCGTGGGCGCGAGGGCCGTGACATACGATTTTGCCATCTTCAACTTTAATTGATTCGGGATTGTCGTTGGTTACTTTCCAGCCGTCCAGGTTTTTGCCGTTAAACAGTGAGTGCCATTCGCCTTCATGCTGCGACGCTTGGGCGCCGGTTACGCCAAGACAAAGTGATAGTACAAAAGCAGATATCCAACGGAATTGTTTCATGAGTCTTTTTCCTCCAATTCTTTTTTTGGTTTGGTTCTATCCACTATAAGAAAGATTTTATTCTTGTCTATCCATACTGATGCTCTGCCAGAGATGGATTGATGGGTTGTATTTTTAGAACTTAAACTTAATGGCTTATACAAACAACGGCTCGGCGGGAGCCTCGCCCTCCTAAAAGCAACAACACGGCTCGGCGCCCTCCGCCCTCCTAAAAGCAACAACACGGCTCGGCGGGAGC
>CAZEZQ010000382.1:0-5865 GCA_964516245.1 uncultured bacterium
CACAATCTGCCGGTCAAACCGCCCGGGACGCAGCAAAGCCGGGTCAAGCACATCAGGCCGGTTGGTGGCGGCGATCAAAATAACTTCATCGGTTGAATTAAAACCATCCATTTCAACCAGCAACTGGTTGAGGGTTTGTTCGCGTTCATCATGGCCCCCGCCCACTCCGGCAAACCGCTGGCGGCCGACCGCGTCGATTTCGTCCATAAAGATAATGCAAGGAGCATGCTTTTTGCCCTGTTCAAACAGGTCGCGAACGCGGGAAGCCCCAACCCCAACAAACATTTCAACAAAATCAGAGCCGCTGATGCTAAAAAATGGGACATTGGCTTCGCCGGCTACGGCACGCGCCAGAAGCGTTTTTCCTGTACCGGGAGGGCCGTGCAATAACACGCCGTGTGGAATTTTGCCGCCGAGTTTTTGAAATTTGTGGGGATTCTTGAGAAATTCGACAATTTCTTGAAGATCTTCTTTGGCTTCGTCACATCCAGCAACGTCATCAAAAGTGACTTTGGGTTGGTTTTCACTGTTGAGTTTGGCTTTGCTTTTCCCGAACGACATCGCTTTGCTGCCGCCAATCTGCATTTGGCGGAGAATGAAAAACCACACTCCAATCAGCAATAGAATGGGAAGCAAGCTGGTCAAAATACCCATCATCCATCCCGAACCTTGTGTTTGTTCATATTCAAAGTTGGGATTGTTTTCGGAATATTGATCCAGTAAACCAGCCAATTGTTCGCCGCCGATATTGGGATTGATGGAAACTTCGTAAGACGTTTCTTCGCCTTTGGGAGCCCCGGGCTTCAACATTTTGCCGGTTACGGCATTGTCGGTGGTGGTAGCACTAACAAGTTGAATATCAGAGTTGCCCTTTAGAATGCTCAAAAATTTGTTGTATTTGAGCTTTTCGGGATGCTCCGTTTGGATGGTGCTAACCACCAAAATAATAATGACTAAGAGTAGGCCATAAAAAAATACGGTTCGATTAAACAACTTATTCAATTTCCTTCACGCTAGTGGGGAGTCTGTCCGGTGGGAACCCGATTTCAGCTCCGATTTGTAGATTTTTAATGTTTCTTTTCAAGATTATAGATGCTAACCAATATTATAATGTGAAAAATTCACCATTTTTTGCGGTATGATAAATATTAAGTGATTTCCAGCAACTGTCAAGCAAAATACGGGCTATTCCATTCAGCTTTTCAAATTTGATATGATTTCTTACAAAATCACCATTATTTTCCATACAGAAATCGCACTCCATTACAGTTTTCCAACATAGATTCATTCGGAATGTATTTACGTTCTACATGAGAATTTGGCTCCGGTGTATATATTATATTAGCCATTTCGAGTTCATTCGCCATAGCGCAAATCTTGCTTTGATATTCTGAGTCTATCGAATCTTCTACATGTAATAATTCATTGCGAGCCAACTTATTTATACTAATTAACGTAGAGAATTCGCGAAGGTAACGTTGGCGATAACTCTGGAGGCGGGAGAACTCGGCCACATAAATCGGTTGATGATGTACGGTTTGATGATATAAATGCAGGCCGCTCAATTGGGTCGGTTCGATAGGAATTTCAAATACCGGACCTTGAATCGGCTCATTGAAAATGCGTGGAACTTCGTATTCATACATGTCTTTCATAAAGGAATTGGCCGTAAATAAAAATTGGCATAAAAAGATAAAAATAAGAATAAAAATTTTAATTGCGCTTAAGCGGAACTTTGCAACTAATAAATCCATCCCATACGCGCCAAACAGGGCAAACACAACAAACCCGATATAGGCAAATCGGGAATAAACACGGAGAGAGGATAAAGTGGGGACGGCTTCAATAGCGAGCGCGGGAAGGATAATCGGATAGCCCATAAGCGGATCAACTATACCGCGAAACTTCAATACAGGTCCTAAAGAGAATACCCAGAACACCCCCATTACAAAAAGAAGAGTGGCCAAGTGTTCGTAATTCCATCGAATCTTACGGCATGCAAAGATCGCAATGAGAACCAACATGGATATATGCATCCCGGGATGCAGATTAAATTCAGGACCAGTGCTTACCGGTCTGACAAGATTAATTTGAAATAATTCTTCCAAAAAATTTATCATGGAATGCGGGAAAATTAATTGCATGAAATCCAAGGACCAGAAAATGGATTGACTGAAAGAAACATCGTCAGGTTGGATATCCCGTGGAGGATGTGGAGCGAGGTAAAACATTATCAAGCACAGAAAAACCACCAAGAGCGGTATTTCGGCTTTCCAAGGATACTCATGAAAAAAGCGAAAGGGAAAGCGGAACCAGCACCAGACCAGCAGACGAACCGCCCAATACACCCCGATGAACAAGGCGTAATAAAACGAAGAAAAAGTGGCCAACAACCATAAAAGAGTAAAGAGCAGCCAGTGCCAGATACGGTTGCGTTCAAGGCAGATTTCCAACCACCAAAATGAAATAAAGAGCCAATGAGTAGAGAACAGATTGAGATGAATCTCATGGCTGGTGCGGTAGGGTCCGATGGCAGCCACCAAGCCAACCAACAGAGCCCCCCAAAAGCTAACGCCAAATCGCCGGGCCCATAACCCAGCGAAGAATCCAGTCAGCACAGTCCACACCAAAAAAAGAATGTTATAAGCGGCATTGGGCCCCCACATTGCTGTGATAGGAGCAGCCAGAATGCCATTGGTGAGAGAAAGAGTGTGATAGCGCAGGTCTACCCCCCAGGGATAATAGAGCAAATCGCACCAGAGGGGTGATGTATGGAGTTCAAAAATCGCATAATAAACCCACCACAGATTCCATAAATTGGTGCCCTTGTCACCCAGGGGCAAATCGGCAAAGTGTCCATTGAGATTCACGGCCAGCGGCCAATAATACAAAATGGTTATGAGTAGAAACGAGCCCATGAGCGAAAACCCGGCCCAATACCGCTCCCATAGCGATGCCATCATCGCTCCTGGTCTATGTGTGTTTTCTTTGCTCTGTTCCATCGCAGCCATGCCATCCGGTCTGGTTTGGGGGGATGCCCCCGAATTGGCCGCCGCCGCCTGGTCGCTGGGAGTCCCCCATCCTACTGGTTATCCCCTTTATCTAATAATTACTCATGGATTTCAATGGCTGCCGCTGGGAACCATCGCCTTCCGGTCGCATTTGCTTTCGGCATTGCTTACTGGGATATCGTGTTCGTTGCTGTATTTGCTAATTCGAGATGCGCTGAATTGCGTTTATTGCAAAGCGCAACCACCGTTAAATCTCCCCCAACTTGGGGGAGACTTAACGGTGACACAGAAAATTCGACAGTATTTTACATACAGCGTGTTCCCTGCCCTGTTGGCTGTATTGGCCTTTCGATTGACTCCGATTATCTGGCAGCAAGCCAATGTGACCGAAGTCTATCCCCTAATGATGTTGCTATTTGTGGGGACCTTGTGGGTGATTCCAAAAGCGGTTGAAAATCCATCCAAATATATCCCCCTGTTTGCATTGCTGATTGGATTGCAGCTCATCCATCACCGCCTGGCGGTTTTTTTGATTGCATTGTCGGTTCTATTTTTGCTTTGGAATCTGCGCAGGCAATTCAATCAAATCCCAATCACCCGCAGTTTGTTGGGTTTGTGTATCCCCTTACTGCTGTTGCTCTATTTCCCCTTTCGCGCTTGGTTTGACCCGCCGATCAATTGGTTTGATCCTGATGATTGGCACGGATTTTTGCAACTCGTAAGCGGTGGGCAGTTTCGGGTGATCTTGCAGCAGGGGATTGCCCTGTTTGCCCAGCAAGCCAGGTTCGGTTTCATTATTCATTATCTGCTCTTACCGTTATATGGGTATAGCATCGCATTTCTCTTATGCCTTGTTGGCTTTGCTATCTTGCTATGGCGCAGATGGGACTTTGGGATGTTTGTGCTGCTCACCTATGGTTCGTATCAAGCATTTTTCATGCTCTATCCTGTGGGTGACCGGGAAAGTTTCCTCATGCCCGCATTGGTGCTGGCATCGATTCCATTTGGATTTTCTGTGTCGGAAATTCTTTTCCAAATGCGAAACAATGAACTCAAACCTGTGGTAGTGGGTCTGGTTGGTTTTGCTTTACTCGCCGGAAGCATAACTCCATTCGGCATAAGCACCGAAAACTTGATTGGCCGGATTCCCGGAATGAGCCAAACCAATGATGTTGCGCCAACTTTGTTTCCTCAATGGAAGAGCGCCTGGGTGGATCGCACTCATAGCGCATTCGATACCAGCGCCACCGATTATGCCAATGATGTATGGCGCAATGTGCCGAAGGGAGCCCCGATTGTTACCGGCTTGTATGAATTGACCGCTGACAATGAACTGCATCCATTGCTCTATCAGCAAATTGTAGAGCGGCGTCAGCCGGATAGCGCGCTGGTAGGGGCGGGATTTTTGCTCTACGACTGGTACCGGCAGCAATTGAATAAAACAATAAATCTTGGGTTGGAGATGCGTGGTGACCAACCTTCAGCCAGCCGGGACGCCTGGTTGGAGGATACATGGAACACGGTGGTTGCTCCCATGTTGGAGCGGGGTCCGGTTTACAGCACCTCGTACCCCCTGCCTCACACCTGGTCACCGAAAGCGAAGATCCAAATTGTGCAGCAGTTCGATGTTGACACCTCTTATGTGCCGCCGAGTTACGCCTATCATCTGCCCAAAGGATACGTGTTGAAGATTTCTTCTGAAAGCGATACCAATAACCAATCCAATGATTGAAACTTTACTGCGCTGGGAACGCTGGCTGGCCTATTTTCTATTGGCAACCACTCCATTGGTCATTTCACCAATCACAGCCGATTCATATCTATTGCCCAAGTATGTCTGGCTGTCGATGTGGGGAACGCTGTGGTTGTTTTTGATCGCCGCGCAGGTATCACCCCAAACAATTCGCCTGAATGCCTTGGATTGGCCGATTCTCGCATTGGTTGGCTTCTCGCTGATTTCAGTCATCATCAATTATCATTCCGCCAATCAGTGGCGGGCGCTGATGCTTCTGATTTTGTATTCTGGATTCTTTTATGCGTTTCAACGCTATTGGCGCCAAGGCGGCTGTGTGCATCCAATCACCAAGATTTTGTTGATTGTTTGTGCGTTACTTTCGATTTATGGCATTTTGCAGGATTACGGGATCGATTTTTACGAAAAGCAAAGCCGCATTCTCGATTGGCGCATGCAGGTGATCGCCATGCTGGGCAATCCCAATTTTCTCTCAGGATTTCTCATGATTGCTTTTCCCGTGCTCTTTGCCTACGGGTTGCGGCGTGAGGCATCTTGGATAAATTTTGCCATCACTTTGCTCGCTGTCATTTTGGTGATGGCCTGCCATACGGTAACGTTTTGCGTAGGTTCCACAATAGGGATCGTGATAACGCCATTGGTTCTATGTGTGATTGCTGCGATCCAACGCCCCGGATTGCATTTTCGTCTCTTCAGATTGAGTTTGTTGATTTTGGGATGTATTTTCGCTCTGGGTTGGTACCTGGCAGACAACCCATATAACAGCCATGGGCGTTCATTGTATTTGGAGGCGCGCGAATCACCGCAATGGGCTTCAGGCGCTGGGGCGCGGCGTTTCAATTGGCGCACCACCCGCTACATGATTAATGAAGAGCCATTCACCGGCATTGGGTTTGCCAATTACGAAGCCAAGCACCTGCATTACCAGGGCATCAATTATGAAAAGCAAGGGAATCCCCATAACCGTGATTATGTCATTCTGGTAGATCAACCGCATTTTCAATTGCTGGAGACCGCTGCCGAAGTCGGTCCGCTGGGTGTGTTAATCCTGTTTTGGTTGTTTTGCGCATGGCTGAAGGTTTCATGGCGCAAATTAAAGCG
>CAZEZQ010000383.1:0-5841 GCA_964516245.1 uncultured bacterium
GGTGGCTGTGAAAATGGGCTTTTTTGGGTTATTCAGCTACTTATTGCTGCATTTTGCTTTTTTCCGCCAATTGCTCCGTCAAAACACCCGGCTGAAAGATGACTTTCTGCGGGGGGTATCCAAAGCGATAACCTGCGCATTTGCAGCGTATTGTGCCGCTCAAATGTTCGCCCCTATGTTTTCACAGATGCGCACATCCACTTGGATGGGTGTTATGATCGGTATCGGTATGTTATTAGGAAAATATGATTTGGATCTACGGGTTTCCGATTCCAGGCCTTTGCCGGATCATTCCGGCAAAGGCCCTCAACCGCATTCTTCCATTAAGAATGGATAGTTGACTTTTTAATTGTGATCAAATCTTCCTACAACTGGTTTGCCTTCTTCCCAGATGCATACGAAGTTTCGATCACTCAAGTCTTGTTCGTCTTCTTCGATAACTCCTGCCATGGTCATCCCCTCTTTTCGATTTTTTACACGAGGTTGATCACCAGGCAAAATTTGCCGCCATACTTCATAATCGTTGTCTTTTTGAGATACGGCAAACGTTAGACCTTGCCGCACAAAATTATCAACAACACTTCGTATGTCACGTTTCGGAAGACGCTTCGTTACCTGAACACGAATGAGTTCTTCGAATTTTTTTTGATCTAGATTTTTCAAGTTACATCACTTCCTTTCCCCCCTCCATCATCTATCCCAAACTGCAGAAGTAAAGTTATCACAACTTGTTGAATTTGACATAAAATTCTAATAATCAGTGTATTTCTTCAGATGAAGAAACACAAGATTTTTTTACACAAATTTTCAGTATGGTGGGAACTTGTAAAGTTGAAATTAATCAATATGTTCTATTCTTTTGCAACTTGTTCTAGAACATGAGGGGAAACAAAAATTGGCGCCCCAGCTCGTACAGCCAATGCGACCGCATCGCTAGGACGAGAATCTACATCTACTTCGCCATTTCCTGTTTCAAAGTAGATTCGAGCATAAAAGGTTGATTCCCGTAAATCGTTAATTATGATTCGTGACATCTTGGCTCCCAAATGCTCGATGATATGGCAGGTCAAATCGTGTGTTAACGGCCGTTGAATCTTGATATCATTCAAGGCTAAATGAATGGATTGCGCTTCATAATACCCAATTAAAATGGGCATCATGCGCTCACCAAGTTTTTCTTTTAAAATGATAATCTGATCCGCTCCTGATTCATCCAACCGCAATTCGAAAAAGTCCATTTCTATCATGGAAACTCATCACCTCTTTATTAGTACGACGCTTCAGTAAAATTTGAATCGTTGATAATGCCAATTGAATGCAATATTTGTCCTAAATCATATGTTGGCAAACCAATGACATTATGATAAGAGCCTTTGATCCCTTTTACAAATATTTTGCCTTGGCCTTGAATCCCATACGCGCCGGCTTTATCCATTGGCTCTCCCGATTCAATATACTCTTCAATTTCTGGGATGCTAAGTTCCCGAAATTCCACGTCGGTTTTTACGGCTTTTGTAATTTCAATATGGCCAGAGCGGTTGTAAACACAAATCCCCGTCCACACTTCATGCCACCGGCCCGACAAACTTGAAAGCATTAAGGATGCTTCTTGCAAATTTTTGGGTTTGCCTAATATTTTACCATTCAAAGAGATAACTGTATCGGCTCCGATCACCAACCATTCCCGCTCATTTTGGCCGACTTTTACAGCTTTTTCCATCGCCATACGGGCCGCATAACTATTGGGCAGGTCTCCCATAGGCGGCATTTCAACCAATCCGCTTGGAATGGTTTTGAAGATCAACCCCATCTTTTCCAACAAATGTTTCCGCCGGGGAGATTCACTCGCCAGAATGATCCCGGCAAACGAAGACTGTACCATTGAAAGTTACTCAAACCCTTGTTTATTGATTGAGAGAAAAAAATATCCCCACAATATAGATTCACTATTGGCTCATTATATTTCCATACAAAATATCCCCAAGGGTCTTTTGCTTTTCCTTGGGGATATCATTGAATTCAGGTAAAAATATTTTATTACGTGAATGTATCGAAATTTTGACCTCGTGTTGGTTGGCCTACGCTTTGGCGTGGGGCAAGATCGCTCACAGGTGAATTTTCTGGATTGACTGGGGGATTGGGGCCTGGTCCAGGATTCGTTGGATTGCCTTGTACGTTGGGCGCATTGGTGCTGCCACGAGGTCCGCTAGGCGCTTGTGGATTGTTGGGTGCTCCCTGGATGTTGGCCGATTGGGTCGCATTTTGCGCGATACCAGGTTGGTTCGCAACCG
Source organism: uncultured bacterium (assembly GCA_964516245.1). Taxonomy (GTDB): domain Bacteria; phylum Hinthialibacterota; class Hinthialibacteria; order Hinthialibacterales; family Hinthialibacteraceae; genus CAZEZQ01. The sequence goes on from CAZEZQ010000383.1 coordinate 2,292, forward strand.
GCGGCCCGCCGGCATTTCCGTTATTCGCATTCACTGCCGACTGTGATACGGAAATTCGGTCTGTTCCATTGGTTTGATTGATTGCAACCTGGCTTGTACTTGTATCGGCTGGTGGAGGTGGGGGAGTACCGGTTTCCGCAGGTGGTGGTGGAGGGGGTGCCGGTTGTTGTGCCGGTTGTACTGGCGGCACAACGTTATTGGGTTGTACCGGTTGCCCGGGTACGGGGTTTGGTGGTAGAGGTCCACTAACCATTTTTTACACCTCGTCTCACAAATTTGCCTCAACCAGCAATTCATTAGATGAATTATACAATGAAATTTAATATTTTGCAAATATTACTACACATTTATTTGATAGTAACTTGTAGAACTTTATTATCTTTCAGAGCCAGGCTGATTGAAAGTTTGGATCAATAGCACCAAAGCAAGGGGTGAGTCATTCAAGGAAAAAGCCTAAAAGTTTTTTTTTGCATCATCATTGAGGATAATGCTGGCCTATGAATGTGAATCAAAAGTTGTTCAATCAAACCGGCTCCGCAGAAGCGTCGCCATATAAAAGCAACTGCGAACCTGCTGCCAAGCCGGTGGTTGTATACTTTTACTGCGGCCATTGGACCCAATCAAGAATTGTCAATAGTAATGATGAAGATGCAGACCTTGCTCAAATGGCAACGGTCACCGAAGCCGGATTTGAATTGACCGATTTCAACAAAACCAGATACGGAGAAGCATTGATATTGCTTGACGGTACTTTATTGATGGGTGACAATGGCTTGTCATGAATTCACATTTATGAGGAAACGGGTGGGGATCCTGTTGGTATCTTTTATGACGGCGATCGAAGTTTTCAATCGTTGACGTATGTAGAAATGATTGATTCTGTCTCTTCGCTATTTCGTGTGGGTAGAGGATAAAACCTCAGGGAGTTGAAAGTCCAGTTTCCCTCCAACCAGATAGATCATGGGGATGAAATTTTTCACATTGTGACGGAAACCATTGAATAAATTGTTCACCAATAATTTCCACCTCGAGCACAACACGATCGGAGGTTCTCAATGCCATTGGTTCGCCTTTTCGTCCTTGTAGTTGTTTTGGTTGCGACCATCAGCCAAAAAGGGACCGCCGAGAACAAGGCCGATGTCATCGTCTACGGTTCGACCCCGGGTGGGTTTTGCGCTGCGATCGCCGCTGCTCGCGATGGGGCTTCAGTCATTTTGCTGGAACCGACCGATCACGTCGGCGGGATGAATACTGGCGGTCTGAGCCACTGCGACTCTAACCAGATGGTCCGCAGTACGGTGATGGGACTGTTCGATGAGTGGCACACGCGCGTCGTCAAGGATTACACGAATCGTGGGCTCAAGGCGCCCTATAACCCATCTGTGAAGGACCAGTCGCGGTGGACCTTCGAGCCGCACGTTGCCATGCGTGTGACAATGCAGATGCTGGACGAGGCCGGTGTGAAGGTCTTGACGGGTCGCTATCTGAAGTCGGTCAAAAAAGAGGGCCCGCGGATCACGTCGGTGGTCACGAAGAACGGCACGTTTACCGCTAGGGTCTTTGTCGACGGAACGTACGAGGGCGACCTCATGGCGGCCGCGGGCGTGGACTGGACGATCGGGCGCGAAGGGCGCGAGGAGTACGGCGAATCGCTGGCTGGCAAGCAGTACCCGAAGAAGATGATGAAGATCAGCGGGTTCGATGGCGAAGGCAGGCTGTTACCACTGGTTACCACCAACGATCCCGGGCCTGAAGAAGCGGGTGATAAGAACGTTATGACCTACAGCTTTCGGCTGTGCCTGACCACGAACCCGGACAATCGCGTGCCAATGCCCGAGCCGGCCAACTATGACCCGGCCAGATTCGAGATCGTCCGGCGCGCCCTGAAGGCGGGAGTGAAACGTGTCGGCTTTGATCTCTACCCGCTGCCCAACGACAAGCTCGATGGCAACAACTCCATCGGCGGGCAGTTTTCGCTGGGCTTGATAGGTGGGGGAAGCGACTGGCATTCAGCCGACGAAGAGGGACGGAAGAAGATCTGGGAAGCACACAAGCAGTACACGCTGCAGTTCTTCCACTTCCTGACCACCGATCCGGCCGTTCCCGCAGGCATTCGCTACAAGTACGCCAGGCTCGGCCTGTGCAAAGACGAGTTTCCGAGTTACGACCATTTCTCACCCGCGCTCTACGTCCGCGAGTCGCGAAGAATGAAGGGGATGTATGTTGTCAGTCAGAAGGACATCCTCGAAACGCCGGAAAAGGACGACCCCATCGCGATCTCGTCGTTCCCGATTGACTCGCACGACTGCCAGCGCGTGGCGTTCAAAGGCGGGGGCGTATTAAACGAGGGGACAATCTTCCCGGTGAGAAGAAAGAATCCCAAGCAGGGCTACGCTTACCACGTACCGTACCGCTCGATCCTGCCCAAACCCGAGCAGTGCGACAACCTGCTTGTGCCAGTCGCGCTGTCGTGCACGCATGTGGGTATCTCGTCGCTGCGGATCGAGGGGACATGGATGATCATCGGCCAAAGCGCGGGTATCGCCGCCGCATTGGCGGCTAATCATGAGGTCACCGTGCAGAATCTGCCGTACCCACAACTCCGCGAGCGACTGCTGGCTGAGAAGCAGGTTCTCGAATTACCAGATGTCTCCGAATTGACATCGGCAGACGGTACCATCGCCCCAAAGACACTGCCGGGAATTGTGCTCGACGATACGAAAGCGAAGCTGACGGGTGATTGGTCTCGTTCGACGAATTTCAAACCCCACATTGGAAGCGGTTATGTCTTCAGCGGCGAGAAAGACTCCAAAGCAAAAGGCGACGGCAAATCTACTGCTAAATTTCGAGTCAAAGTGCTAGAGGCCGGTCAATATCAGTTGCGGATGGCCTATTCGGCACACGAAACCCGTGCCACAAACGTTCCGGTGATCGTCACCAGCGGCGCCCACGAGAAACGATTCACCGTGGATCAAACCCAGCCGCTCCCTTCGGGTCAACAATTCAAACTCGTTGGCAACGTCCAACTAGAAAGCGGAGTCGAAACGGTCATCACCATCAACAACAGGCAAACCGTAGGCTTTGTCGTCGTCGACGCGTTGCAGTTGCTTCCGAAAGGCCAGTAGGCGAACAAAGCGATTGAGACCGAGCCACCGACAGCCGCTTTTGAAGTGGATGGTCGAGCGCGGCGGCCGGGTCATCGCCAACGTTCGCCGATCTAGAATGAGACCGATGTTAATACGATGGAGACATGAATGGGGTGGACCGTTGGTGCTGGTCTCGCAATTCTGCTGTTACTTGCTCCGAGATGTTCCAGGGCAATCGCACGAAATTACCCCTGGATTTTCTGAGTCAAAATTGTTCGCAAGTAATTGTCATCCCATCCAGCGCGTCTCCTGCCGAGCCGGGCTGATTGAAAGTTTGGATCAATAGCACCAAAGCAGCGGGTGAGTCATTCAAGGAAAAAGCTTAAAAGTTTTTTTTGCATCATCATTAAGGATAATGCTGGCCATGTATAGAAATCAAAAGTCGTTCAATCAAACCGGCTCCG
>CAZEZQ010000384.1:0-477 GCA_964516245.1 uncultured bacterium
AGAAAACATTATTGAAGCATTTTAGTTTCTTGATGATATAGCTCGCCGGAGCGAGTGAGGTGCTCTTAATTAAACCAATCTATTTACCCTTGATTGATCCCACCAAGCAATTCAAAGTTCAAAAGATATGGGACAAAAAATGTTTTCATATTTTCCTTCTATATTATGATTTATTTGATTATGATTAGATAGATTATTAATGAAACATATTGATTAATGTCTAGTTAAGAGGTGTTATGAAATTCTCGCGAATGAGATACCTATTTTATTTTGTTCGAATAAGTATTTATAATTTTTTATTGATTGCTGCTTCCGCATTTTCAGCGGAAACCTCTCATCCAGATAATCTTGAAGAAACGGATACTAGATTAGCCATAAGTGAACCTATACAAAATTCAAAGATTATCTTCCCTTTAGAAAGTCAACACAGTCATAGCCCATCTATAGTTGAATTGCCAAATCAAACACTGCTGGCCT
>CAZEZQ010000384.1:487-5828 GCA_964516245.1 uncultured bacterium
GTATCATGGTTCTGGTGAAAAAACTGCTGACGACGTAGTTATACAAGCCGCAACTGGCAGCGTTTCATCTTATGGAAAAACCGTGAATTGGCATGAACCATTCGTGATTGCTGACACCCCCAAGTTTCCCGATTTGAATCCGGTGGTGTTTTTAGATCACAGTGATAATTTGTGGCTGGTTTGGTCGACCATAATGGCCAATGAATTTGAATACACACTGATAAAATTCAAAAAATTTGAAACATTGAAAGAAATCTTACATGAGTTTCAAGAGCACAATCTTCTTCATATCTATATCCCCAATTTCGTGAACGAGTTTTTTAGCGGCTTATTGATGTTGGCGCAACATCTGCCTAAATTTGTCCCGAAACTCAAAGCGGAAATTCATTACAAGAATCTCGAGTGGTTGATTGTTCTTTACTGTTTTGTTGGATTCATTCTGATTCTTGGATTGTTATTTTGGTTCAAAAGAACCTACTGGAAATTTTCAATACTGAAAATTCTATGTTCTGTATTATTGCTTTTCGGTGCTTTTGTTTTTTTTATCATCTTCATGGCTTATGAAGCCCTAAATGATAGATATTTGTATCGAATGGGATGGGCAACACGCAGCCAACCCTTGCTGCTCGAAAATGAGAAAATATTGTTGCCCTTATATTCCGATTCGTTTTCCAGTTCGTTAATAGCTATAACTCAAGATAAGGGAAAATCTTGGGAATTCAGTGAACCGATTCTCGGATTTGGAAACATACAACCCACTTTGATTCAAAAAGACGATGGTACCGTCGTGGCTTATATGCGAGATAACGGCTATTACGGGAAGATCAGAATGAGCCACTCGAAAGATCAAGGAAATACTTGGAGCGAAGTTCAATCGACCGATCTTCCCAATCCGGGGTCGAGCATAGCGGTCATGGAATTAAAGAGTGGGAACTGGGTGTTGGTGTATAATGATCTCTTAAAAGGGAAACACCGTTTGAAAATTTCTGTTTCAACAGATGAAGGGAAAACATGGACTCATCAGAAATATCTGGAAAAAGGTCAAATGTATACATCGAATTTTTCTTATCCGACATTGATTCAAGCAGAAGACGGGTTAATTCACTGCGTGTACAGTTATCATCCCTCTCCCAGGCAAAAGAGTATCAAACACACTTACTTTACTGAAGCCTGGTTGCTTTCCGAATCAAAAACACTTTCTTCGCGTTGAACTTTTTGATTGTATTTTGGAAACAAGAATATCAAAAAGAAAACAGAAATACCCACAAACTCTACCAATTCACCTTTTCGTTGGGGATCTAATATATAAAGAGAGCCGACTAACACCACAAACAAAACACTATGTTGTGTTTTTGGTACAGGGATCTGGTAGTAAAGAAAAAAATTGCGAATCCAATCAATTTTTGTGACCAGGATAGGGAGAAGAATTAAATAAGACAGAATCACGACTGCCAGAATCTTGCCAAAAACCAGTTTGTTGATTTTCACCCCCATCACGGTTAAATTATGAAAATTCATTTCTTCTTGCAAATTGTGTTCTTCAAAGTATTTCGGAGTTTCCAAATTCAGAATTCGTTGTCCCCAAGAGATTTCTTCACCAGCGCCGAACAAAAAGAGCAGCCCGGCGAACAGAAATATCAAAACCGATAACTTATTGATTGAATTCAAAAATAATGAATACGATTTGTAAAAGCAGGTGAGACTGGTGGCAAAGAGAAAAAGAAATTGAAGCCACTCAAGAAAGTGGTCTTCTTTGACATAGAGTTCATACAATGGCATGTTGGTATAATGAAATACAAGTCCGATTAGCGTGATGAGAGCAGCAAAGACCATAAAAACAAATTCAAGGATTCTCATATTTGTTTTTCCTTTATGAAAAAAATTACTTGGTTAGATTCTTATGTATGCATTGTGTGCATTTGTCTCTCACATTTCATGCGTAAGAATCTTTAGAATCAGATGGTTTTAGGCCAATTGTAATTGCCTTTTGGATATGATGATCCATATAAAAAGCAATTTGCATTAAATGACGAACCTGCAAAAAGTCCGTTCCAGAAAACAGCCATACAATATATAGTAATACTGGCATCTAAAATACACTGTATGTTGTTGCAGGCGAGGACGCCCACCAAGGCGCGTCTATGACCTGCGCTCCAAAAAAGACTTTTTGCCGAATCGTCTTTAATACGATATGCTCATATCTGGTTTTAACACACAAGAAACCGGCCTCCGATCTTTATTTCTGTCCTATTTTACAAATCTTTTATACAATAACAAGCATGAACCTTTAACGCTTCAACAAGCAAAATTTCGTTCATGGATATATACAAGTTAGAACCTCACCAAACCTCACCAATTCTTAACGGCTATGCTATTCTTATCTTTGCGGATACAGTATCCAAAAATTTTGAATTTTAATAGAAAGAATATGGAGTTTAAGGACAAGAATATTATGCATAGCGCAAAGGATTGCATCAAATTCGACGATAGGGGATTGGTCACTGCGGTGGCCCGCGATGTCGACACCGGCCGAGTGGTGATGCTGGCGTATATGAACCAAGAAGCCATCGAAAAAACTTTGGAAACCAAGGTGGCCCATTATTACAGCCGTTCGCGGCAGAAGTTGTGGCTCAAGGGGGAGACATCTGGCCATGTGCAAAAAGTGCAAAAACTCTTTATCGATTGTGACGGTGATGCGGTGTTGATGGATGTTAAGCAAGAAGGAGCTGCCTGCCACAAAGGCTATTTCTCCTGCTTTTTTCGTGAAGTCACAGACCTCAACGCTGAACCCGTGATTGAAGAAGAACGGGTGTTCGATCCTGAAAAGGTTTATTGACGATTATGCATTCTCCAAGCCGCGATGAATTTCAAAATTTGTCCCGACAGGGAAACTTGATACCGGTTTCACGCGAAATCATGGCCGATTTGACCACGCCAGTTTCTGCTTTTATCAAACTAGCGGGTGGCGACCCATACGCCTTTTTGCTTGAAAGCGTGGAGCAAGGGGAAAAACTGGGCCGGTATTCTTTCATCGGTTTTCACCCCAAACATATTTTCAAATGCCGCGATAACAACATGCATGAAGTGCGTGAAGGTGAAATCATTCAGCATCCATTGGATCAACACACAGATCCGCTTGTGATTCTGAAAAATTTTATCCATCAATTCACTCCCGTCGAACGCAGAGAACTCCCCCCCTTTTTTGGAGGCTTGGTCGGTTATCTTGGATATGAAATGACCCAACATTTTGAAACGCTGACATTTCAAAACCGAGATGATTACAACATCCCCGACGGGGTTTTTTATTACGCCGACACTCTGGTGGTATTCGATCATTTTCAACGCACCATGATGGTGATTGTAAACGCTTATATCAATGACTCTCCCGAAGAGGCTTACAAACAGGCTTGCGAAAAAATCGACCGGATTGTAAAAATTCTACAGGCCCCGCTCTCCGAAGTGCGCTTCGGCGCAGGCCGCGATACGCTTCCTGACGCGAAAACCAATTGGTCAAAAGAAGAATTTCAAAACGCGGTTGATGAGGCGTTGGAATATATTCGCGCAGGCGATACGTACCAAATTCAAGTGGGGATGCGGCACGCGTTGGATATTCAATCAACACCACTGGATCTGTACCGGGCTTTGCGCCGCATCAATCCTTCTCCATACACGTTTTTCTTCCGGTATGAAAATCTATGCCTGGTGGGCGGTTCTCCCGAAATTCTCATTCGCACCAGCGGCCAAGAGGTGACCTACCGGCCAATCGCGGGAACCCGCAAGCGCGGCAAAACCCAAGAGGCGGATGTTTTTCTCGAAAAAGAATTGGTAGGCGACCCCAAAGAACAGGCTGAACATATCATGCTGGTCGATTTGGGGCGCAACGATATCGGCCGGGTGTGCAAGTTCCACTCGGTGCGGGTGACTGACCTAATGTTTGTCGAACGATATTCTCACGTGATGCACCTGGTATCGAATATTGTGGGCGAATTGCGCGATGAATGCGACGGGTATGACCTGATGCGGGCCACCTTCCCTGCAGGGACGGTTACTGGCTCCCCAAAAATCCGTTCGATGGAGATCATCGAAGAACTGGAACCGACCCGTCGCGGGCCATACGCAGGGGCGTTGGGCTGGTTCGGGCTCAATGGCGATTTGGATTTCTGCATCACGCTTCGCACGATTACCGTATTGGATCAAACAGCCTATTGGCAGGCCTCGGCGGGGGTCGTAGCCGATTCGAACCGTGATTTTGAATATCAAGAAGTGATGAACAAATGCCGCGCCATGCTGGGAGCGATACGGATGGCCGAGTGCAGTAAAGAGTGAAAGGTAGATGAGGATAATAACTTTGCTTTTCAATCAATGTTTTCGAGTACAATAATTGGTGAGGATAGCTAGTGGCTAATTATGCTCTCAACCCCCTCCTAGCCTCCCCCGTCTTGGAGGAGGAATAACGACATGAGAAAATATATTGAGAAAAAAATGTTACTGGTAATTGATAACTACGATTCTTTTACATACAACCTGGTGCAATACTTGGGTGAACTCGGTGCGGAGATGGAAGTGCACCGCAACGATCAAATCACCCTGGATGAGATTGAAGCAAAACATCCGGCCGGGATATTAATCTCCCCCGGACCCGGCACGCCTGATGACGGCGGCATTTCGCTGGATACGATCGGCCGCTTTCATAAATCGACTCCGATTCTAGGTGTTTGCTTGGGGCATCAATGCCTGGGCCAATATTTTGGTGGCAAGGTTCGCCGGGCCGACAACATCATGCACGGGAAAACTTCCCTTATCCAACATAACAGCCAAGGGGTGTTTCATGGTTTGGACAATCCTTTTGTCGCCACCCGCTATCATTCCCTGCTGGTTGACCGGGATACATTTCCCGCTGCTGCCTTGGAATTAACCGCCGAAACCGAACACGGCGAAGTGATGGGCCTGCGCCATAAAGAATTGCCGATTTATGGAGTGCAGTTTCACCCAGAATCAATACTCACCATCGAAGGCAAACGAATGTTAGGGAACTTTTTGAAGATTATGGAGAAATAATTAATGCTTCTTTGTGAATTTGTCTGAATCTGGATATCCAGGATGGCAGGATATTCAGGATAATGGCAACTATACCAACTGTTTTGTTTTTATGTAAACAATATTGTTCTAAATTTTAAACTAGTACATTATCATACATGAAATAAAGGGTCTGAATTATTTCACCACCCTCAATAATCCGGTCTTTACCCATAAGTTTGAGAAACGTTTTTTTGCCCCCCCTAATTAACACCGATTTTCATGAGACTTATTACCCAAAATCCCTTCCGTTGCCACAAGGATC
>CAZEZQ010000385.1:0-5823 GCA_964516245.1 uncultured bacterium
TATTCCCGACACTAAACTGCAAGATGAGCGAGGCATCTACCGCACCCACAACACCATTGCCATCCAAATCCCCCCAATCAAAGGGGATAAACATTTTGATGGTGAATTGATGTTGGATAGATGTATCAATCCCGCCATTATTTGTACCACCATTATCTTGCAACGTAACTGTTACCGTGGCAATACCATGCTTACCCGGGGCAGGAGTGTAACTTAACGACCCATCGGTTGGATCAATGCTGGGTAACACTGAGAACATATCCGGCTTATCCGTACTGACCTGAAACGAGAGAGATTGAGTGTTTTCGTTATTGGCACCCGGCAATAGATTTGTTACAAAGTTCGGTACATCTCGCTCAATTTGTTGTGAAGTATTAAGCAGTTCACGGTTTGATGAAGTTGCAGATCCCATTGCAAATGACGGAGCATCGTTAACCGGTTCAATTGTAATCGTAAACGATTGCGTATCCGACGTATCATCACCACCATTGGCAACACCCCCATTGTCCTGCAAAAACACCTCCACTGTAGTTGATCCGTTTGCATCCGGTGCCGGGGTATACGTTAAATTGCCTGCCGCATCAATAGCTGGACCAGAGGAAAACAGACTTGCATCATCAGGAGTAACAACAAACGTGAGTTGCTGAGAGGATTCATCGGGTGAACCTGGTGAAATGTTTGTTGCCCAGTTGGATATTGTTTGCGGTCCTTGATCTTCATTTATAATCTGATCTGGACCTTTCACAAAAGAAGGTGGGTCATTGACTGCATTAATTGCGATATTGAAAGTTTGATTCGCTGAAGTATCAACACCTCCATTACTTGTACCTCCATTATCACTCAAACTTACTGTAACAATTGCTGAGCCCGTGGCATTGTTCGCAAAAGTATAAGTAAGATCACCATCTGAATTAATAGCAGGTTGTGTACTAAACAGTGCATTGTTGTCGTTACTTACATTAAATGTAACGGTTTGGCCCGATTCATCTGTTGGCCCCGGTGATATGTTCGTAGCCCAGCCTAAAACGGACTGTTCTCCTACTACACCTTCATTAAAAATCTGATCCGGACCTTTGGTGAATGAAGGGGCATCATTCACTGGGTTTATTGTAATGGTAAACGTTTGTGTAACAGAGGTGTCATTTCCACCATTGGCGGTTCCTCCATTATCCTGCAGTACCACATCAACAGCCGTTGAACCATTTGCATCAGGAGCAGGTGTATAAGTTAAATTGCCTAACGTATCAATAGCAGGACCGGATGAAAAAAGACTAGAGTCATTTGGTGTAACATTAAAACTTAGTAACTGAGCAGATTCTTGGGCTGATCCTGTTGAAATGTTTGTGGCCCAGTCGGTAATTGTTTGCGGTCCTGAATCTTCATTAACAGTTTGATCCAAACCTTTTGTGAAAGTGGGTGGATCATTTATTGGAGTGATAGTAATGGTGAAAGTTTGTTCTATTGAAGTGTCAACTCCACCATTGCTTGTGCCACCGTCATCAACCAAACTCACAGTGACTAAGGCCGATCCACTGGCATTACTTGCTCCTGAATAAGTGAGTGTTCCACTCGAATCGATCGAGGGTTGCACACTGAACAATGCATTATTATCATTACTTACATTAAAAGAAGCTGCCTGACCAGACTCGTCGGCAGGACCTGTTGAAATGTTAAAAGCCCAATTCGCCACAGTTTGCAAACCTGCATCTTCAATCACGACTTGATCTGGCCCTTTCGAAAATGATGGAGCATCATTCACTGAATGGACAGTGATGGTGAAAACCTCCGGAGAGGATTCATCAATCCCGCCACTCGCAGTCCCACCATCATCCTTTAATATCACTTCAACATTTGATGATCCATTTGCATCTGGGGCAGGCGTGAAAGTCAATGTACCAGAAGCATCGATCTCAGGACTGGCTGAAAATAGATTGGAGTTGCTCGGTGTAACAATAAAGGTAAGGTTCTGAGAATCCTCTTCAGGCGTTCCTTTTAAAATGTTTGTTGCCCAATTGGTTACAGTTTGCTGTCCTGAATCTTCATTGACAGACTGATCTAGACCTTTTGTGAAAGAAGGTGGATCGTTAATTTCATTGATAGCTATGTTGAAGGTTTGGATCGCTGAAGTATCAACTCCTCCATTGCTTGTGCCACCATTGTCACTCAAACTTACACTGACAATAGCTGATCCTGTTGCGTTGTTTGCAAAGGTGTAAGTGAGCGTGCCATTCGAATCAATCGTCGGCTGCGCACTAAACAAAGAGTTATTATCATTACTCACATGAAAGGCTGTTGTTTGGCCCAATTCATCGGCTGGTCCCGGTGAAATGTTTGTGGCCCAGTTCGATACAGTTTGTGCACCAGTACCTTCACTTGATATTTGATCCGGCCCTTTCGTAAATGTGGGAGGGTCATTCACTGGATTGATGGTAATTGAAAACGTTTGTGTACCGGATGTATCACTTCCACCATTAGCAGTTCCTCCATTATCCTGCAATTTTACATCAATAGTCGTTGAACCATTTGCATTGTTCGCTGGAGTAAATGTTAAATTGCCTAAAGCATCAATTGTGGGTCCAGTTGCAAAGAGGCTGGGATCATTCGGCGTAGCAACAAATGTGAGTTGCTGTGAGGATTCTGATGGTGCACCTTTTGAAAGATTTGTGGCCCAGTTGGATACAGTTTGCAATCCCGCATCTTCATTGACAGTCTGATCTGGACCCTTTGTGAAAGAGGGTGGATCGTTCACTTCATTAATAATAATGTTGAAAAATTGATCCGATGACGTATCCACTCCTCCATTAGCAATCCCTCCATCATCACTAATACTGACAGCAACCTCTGCTGTACCACTGGCATTGTTTGCCACAGTGTATGTAAGTTCGCCATTGGAATTGATCGAGGGTTGTACATCAAACAATGAATTGTTGTTGTTGCTCACATTAAAGGAAACGGTTTGACCCGCTTCATCTGCTGGTCCTGGTGAAATATTGGTTGCCCAATTTAAAACAGATTGTGCTCCAGAATCTTCATTGACGACTTGATCCGCTCCTTTGTTGAATGAGGGAGCATCATTTACTGAGTCGATTGTGATGGAAAAGGATTGCGTATTGGAAGTATCATCTCCGCCATCAGCGGTTCCACCACTATCCATCAACACTACATCAACAGTTGTAGTTCCATTCGCATTCGGTGCTGGCGTATATGTTAATGTGCCTGAATCATCAATGGCTGGAGTGGCTGAAAATAGATTTGGATTGGATGCCGATACAATGAATTCGAGTTCTTGCCAATCTTCTTCTGACGAACCTTTTGAAATGTTTGTCGCCCAATTGGCAAAAGTTTGTGGACCTGAATCTTCATTCACAGTTTGATCTGGTCCTTTGGTAAAAGAAGGTGGATCATTAATGGGATCCACTTGTTGAGTGAAATCTTTGGTTTTAACATCAGCATCATTTAAAGAAGTATCTACTCCAAAACTCATATTGACATCTTCTAAATCACTTAAATTCGAATCAAAAGCCAGTGTAAATTTAAACAAGGCTCCAGCACGATTCGAAAGTCCCTGTGCTGAGCTGGCACTGGTGAATATCAATTGATTGGGGTTAGAATCGTTAACAACTATTTCAGACCAGTTGTTTTCAGTTAGGCTTCCTTCTTTGGTAGCGGAATCAGATACATAACTTGCTTGAGTCGGATCTATATTAAGAACTACTTTATATCCGACCATCCCCGAAGCATCTGAGACATTAACGGCAAATTCCTGTGTCTCTCCTCTCTTAATTGGTCCTTGGGCAACAATGCTGTATGTTGGTTCTGAATCTCCAATTGATTTTATTTTATGAACTTTGCCACTAAAACCTGCTAATAAATACATTTCACCATTTTCATCTTCAGCAAAGCTAGTGATCCAATTAATTATATTATCAGAATCCCCTAATATTTCTAATTGATTTAAGTTGTAACTCCCACTTTCTTCCTCCAAACAAAACAATTTTCCACCAAAATCGGCAAAAATATAATTCCCTAACAGCGATGGATAATTGCTGCCACGATATACAAATCCTCCAGTAATAGAAAATCCAACACTATGGTCATATTCTGCTATCGGTAGTATTAGATCCCCAGTTTGACAATTGGTGGAGGGATTAAAGCACTGACTACCTTCCATACGGCGCCAACCATAATTCCCACCTCTATATATGATATCCACTTCTTCAATCGAGTTTTGTCCTACATCTGCACAATATAATTTACCTGTAGAGCGGTCAAATGAAAAACGCCATGGATTTCGAAGTCCGTATGCCCAGATTTCGTCACGTCCACTTTTTCCAACAAATGGGTTATTATTTGGGACAGCGAAAGGATCACCTCCGTCGACATCAATGCGTAAAATAGCTCCCAAAAGATTAGATTTATCTTGCCCATTCCCTATGGATCCATGATTATCACCACTTCCGCCTCCATCACCCAATCCAATATATAACTTACCATCAGGACCAAATTTAATTTGACCTCCATTATGATTACTTTGAGGTTGTTGAATTTCTATTATTACTTTTTCACTAGCCGGATTTGCTAGATTGGGATCACCACTAGAAACTTGAAATTCAGATACAACTGATTTATGATCAAAACCCAAATCTGATGTGGCTTTTGAATAGTACACATAAAATCGGCCGTTTTGAAAATATTGAGGATGAAATGCAATTCCTAATAAACCTCGTTCACCACCAGTTTCAACCTGTCCCGAAATATCCAAAAAAGGTGTCACTAATAAGGATTGTGTATCCAAATCGACAATTCGAATCAAACCAGTCCGTTCAAGTGTAAATAATCGATTGCTACCATCACCTGCGTGAGTTCCATCAGTAAGTTGATTTGAAAAACTTGCAATCTCCTCAGTGGCAATGGTTTTCATACCAGGATTACTTACCTGATTGGAATCACCAGGAGCAGTATCGCCCTCTGACCATGTCCCATTAGGATCTTGCAATTCCTCACCATTCGTGGCGCCATCACCATCGGAATCTTCTGACGCGAATGAAGCATCCCAAAATGGTGAAACTCCATTAGCAATTAATTCTTCTACTCTTTGACCAAAGGCATTGCGTTCACCACCACCAGTAGGGTCAATATGGCAGTTTGCACAAGAATTTGCACTGCCATTTGGAATCAAATTAATACGTGATGGAATAGATTCAGAATTAATCGGATAAAAAGCAAAGATAGAAATGAAAATTAGAGCAAGATAGAATTTTAATTTATTTTTGAACATGATATCTACTTTCATATAAATTTATAAAGTGAAGTTATCTTGGTTTTCTAATAAAATTGTACTTTAAAAGCATCAATGGTCTTTCGCAGTATCCATTTAGCCGTATAAAAAAATTTTCCAGCACCAACGGGGGCGCCATACGTTAGCCAGGGGCAATCGCCCCTGGAAAAATAAACATAAAACCCCTAGCCCTGAATGGGCAAAATAAAAATGTTTTCAGATAGCTAAATGGTTACCTTTCGCATAATAATTATACATACAACAAAATTATTCATTCTGAACCAAACTGTTTTTTCTTACTTTAAGTAAGAATATATTTTAGAAATTACATTTGCATTTCATTTTAGACCATTGACATAAAACTAATAAACAAAAAATCATGTATAATTAATTTACATACACTCGCTAATGCAACATCCAAGAATCGACCCTTGTACCATCCGGTACAGAAAATTCACTTACAGAATGTTTACCAAGCCTAATATGGCCGTCATTCACTTGAGTTAGTTCTTGATCCACTTGCATTACAAAAGCGTTATTGCGAG
>CAZEZQ010000386.1:0-5809 GCA_964516245.1 uncultured bacterium
AAAATCATGTTAGATGGGTATAACCAAAATTGAAAAATCGGGGGAAACTATGAAGAAACAAATGACGCGTAATGAGTTTTTAAAGTGGATGGGAATGGGAGCTGCCGCTTTGTCGTTTCCATCCTCAGCGAATGCCCAAAACAAACGCCCGAATATTCTTTTTATTTTCACAGATGACCATGCCACCCATGCGATCAGCGCGTATGGTTCGAAGATCAACAAAACTCCAAACATCGACCGGATCGCCAATGAAGGCATGATCTTCAACAACAGTTTTTGCACCAATTCAATTTGCTGTCCAAGCCGCGCAGTGATTTTATCGGGCAAACATAGCCATTTGAACGGTGTGTTGACCAATCGCGAGTCGTTTGATGGCAGCCAGACGACGTTTCCAAAATTGCTGCAGCAGTCGGGGTATCAAACCGCTTTGGTGGGCAAATGGCACTTGAAATCGGATCCGACCGGATTTGATTATTGGAAAGTGTTATATGGACAAGGCCCCTACTACAACCCACCGATGAAGACCCCGGAAGGCAGAGAAGAGCACACCGGTTATACGACGGAGGTTATCACCGATGAAGCCATGAACTGGCTGAAGAATGGTAGAGATCAAGAGAAACCGTTTCTCTTGATGCTGCAACACAAGGCCCCGCACCGCAATTGGCAGCCCGGCCCCGATTATTTGACGATGTATGATGATGAAGCCATACCCGAACCGGCTGATTTGTTTGACGACTATGATGAACGCACCAGTGCTGCCAAAACGCAAGAAATGACCATCGCCGAACACATGAACAAACGCGATTTGAAATTGGTTCCTCCAGGCAACCTGACAGAAGAACAATTGGAACAGTGGAACGCCGCTTACGAACCGAAAAACAAAGCGTTTGAAGAGGCCAATCTGGAAGGCGACGAATTGGTTCGCTGGAAGTATCAACGGTATGTCAAAGACTATTTGCGTTGTATTGCATCTGTGGATGATCAGGTGGGCCGTGTGTTGGACTATCTGGATGAAAGTGGATTGGCTCAGAATACAGTCGTGATATACAGTTCAGACCAAGGGTTTTATCTTGGGGATCATGGTTGGTATGACAAACGTTGGATGTATGAAGAATCGTTAAAAATGCCATTTGTGATCCGCTGGCCCAATGTGATTGATGCAGGCAGTGAGAATAACGATTTAATTCAAAATCTGGATTATGCCGAAACCTTTTTGGATATTGCAGGTGTGGATATCCCAAGTGAAATGCAAGGGAACAGTTTGGTGCCTCTACTCAAAGGGAAAACACCGGCCGATTGGCGTGAGTCAATTTATTATCACTACCATGAATATCCCGCCGTACATAGCGTCAACAAACACTATGGGGTTCGTACCGAGCGCTACAAATTAATCTACTATTATGAGATCGACGAATGGGAACTTTTTGATTTGCAGCGCGATCCACATGAATTGAATAGCATCTACGACAATCCATTTTATAAGGATATCATTCAGGAACTCAAGCAAGAGTTGAAACGGCTGCGGGAATATTATAAAGATACCACCGGCAAAAGTTTCTAACAAGATGTTTTGAATTATCCGTTTTGAAAGTTCGCATCGGCAGGCATGAGATTTACATAACGCTTGCCGATGCGTTTTTCTGCCATCCAGTCTTGTACCGTTTCACGCCATGTTAGATAATGTGGAGTTTGCTGATGCGCTTTGAAGGCTTCTTCTGATTCATACACCTCGTAGAGAAAAAAACGGTTGGGGTCTTCACGGTCTTGCAATACATCGAAACGAAGATTGCCGGGTTCTGTGCGGGTGCCTTCGTGGTTTTTTTGAGTGGCAGAGTTAAATTCCTCAACATGTTCCGGTTTCACGTGGATATTCACGCCTACTATATACATATTTAAACTCCTTCTCATTCGGTGGATTATGATTCGCCTGGAACCGCTGCTTCGTATAAGATATTAAGAGTCTCACCTCTGTTGTCTCGAAACGTAAGGGAATGAATATGATGAGCAATTCAACATCTCAATGAAATTATCATCCTATTTTAAACGAAATAGTGGGAGCACCGGTGCGGCGCTCCCACTATTGATTGTTCGACGAAATTATTTCTCTTCTTCTTTAGCATTATTAACAAGCTGTTCATACAATTTTGGATCGTTCACCACCCGTTCGTATTCTTTTGGATGATGGTGTTTCAATTGTTCTAATGTCATTTTGCCCGTCAGCCATGTGGTGCTCATGGGATATTGTTCGGGATGGAAAATGACAAAGAAGAAATGCCAAATGATGATTGCCAACGTGGCCAGCACCGCTTCGTAATAATGAACCAGTTCTGCCATATCAATGGCGCATTTGGGGAGATATTGTAAAGCCAGAATGGGGAACCAAAGCATAAGACCTGTTACCGCCATAATGATCACACCCCATACCAGCGCCCAGAATTCGAGTTTTTCTGTATAATCATAACGGTCGAACTTGGGCGGTTCTTTGCGCTTGCCCATATAGTAGGCTAAGTGTTGCCAGGGGTGTTTTACATCATCCCACTTGGGCCAAAACGCCCAAAACTCTGAACGTCCCCGCCGTGAACCCAACATATAAAAGGCATAGGCAAATGAGGTGATTATGAGAATGACTCCTGCAATTCGATGGAGTAAGGAACGAACCGTTTCATCCATATACATGTAGGAAAGCAAAGTTACCCACCATGAATTGGGATTCACCAGGGCAAAACCAGTGATCACCAATAAAATGAATGAAATCGAGAGGAGGATATGCATCCATATTTCGAATGCAGTAAAGCGCTTATAATTCGGAGAAGATTCTTCCCTGCGGAATCTTACTTTCAAAAGCGCCCAGAGGATGACACCATTATGCATGATCATGCTGCCGATGACTACAACAATTAAAAGGAGATAGATACGGGGCACCCACGCCGCGATCAAATCGGAGCGTAAGGTAATTTCAGAATGGATCGGCGCAGCCAACACGTTGGTGCTGATACCTGGATGGCAGGAACCACAGGTTTCTACTAAGCGGTTTGGACTCACTGTGGAACGAGGATCGTCCGCAGGCAGGATTTGATGGTCACCATGACAACTGGCGCAATTCGCCACGGTTTTAGAACCGTGTTGAAGCGCTAACCCATGATAACTGGCAAAAAAGTTGTCAACTTTGGTGGCTGAAATCCCGTATTTGTCGTTAATGACGATCGAGGCATGGCAGCGTCCGCATGTATTTTGAGAAACATTGAAGTGGGATACCGGTGAGCGCTGGTCTTCGGTGCGCAATATCGCATGTTCTCCGTGGCAATCTGTGCAAACCGGGGCATCTTTGTGGCCTTGTTGGGCAGATTCACCATGTACGCTTTCGTTGTATTGTTGTTCGATGTTGGAATGGCATTCCCCACAAGTCGAAGCGACATTGGTGAAATTGGTCGGAGATTCAGGATTGCGTAAGGCAAGCACTTCATGGTGGCCGTGGCAACTTATGCACGTTGGAGCATCTTCGTTTCCACTAAAGACTTCTTCAGCGTGAACGCTCCCTTTGAATAAGGTTTCCTGCTCGGCCGAGGCAATGCCATATTTATCCATTAAGGCCACATCGAAATGGCATTTGCCGCACATATCGTAAATATGAGTGCGGGCAGTTTGTGCGTTTGCATCATCGGTTTGTAAAATCGTGTGTTCTCCATGGCAGCTAATACAACTGGCGGCATCTGGAGACCCTTCATGCATAGATTCAGCATGGATGCTGTTGAAGTAAGATTGGTTGATGTCTTCATGGCATTGCCCGCAAGTTTCGGGTGTATTCACATGATTGACCAGTGATTCAGGGTTTTCGGCTGCAAGGATTTTATGAGCCCCATGACAATCCACACAGTTGGCGGCACCGGTGTTTCCTTCCAACCATGCTTTCCCGTGTACGGATTCCATATAAGAAGGAGAAGATTCTCCCATGGTTTCTGCTTCTTGGTCATTTGTAGCCTGCCAATCTGGATTGTGACAGGTTGAGCACTGTCGAATGATATTGCTGCGATGAACCGGACTGCCCTCATTGTCTGATAAAAGAATGGAGTGGGCTTCACCGTGGCAGCTTGTACAATCCGGACCAATATCCAGATTGTGTACAGATTCGCTGAGATCATCAGCCATGTCGAAATGGCAATTGCCGCAATCCACTTTTTCCAATTCAAAATCGTGGGGGAGTTCTTCAATATCTTGATGGCAATCAATGCAGTAGAAGTCTGCATGAACCGAATTCTGATAATGATTGGAATTGATAAACATCGATACTTCTTCACCATCGATTTCACCAACCAAATCTTCTTCGCCATGACATTCGTAACAGCTTTTATTGTCATCTACATCCTGGGTAAAGCCATAGAAAGGAACCAAGAGAAAAACGAAAAAGAGAAAAACGAAAAGGGAGATAATGAAAGTTTTGAGTAGAAAATAATAAATCGGATATGGGGTTTTGCCTATCGATGTTGAGTTGTACATAACTTTGATGCGGTACCTGCCTTCAATGATGTTTTCACTATTTTATATGACAAGCCGGCAAAAAGTCCGATCCAGAAAATGGCCACACAATAAATCGTAAAGAGGGTATCTAATTTACACTGTATGTTGTTGCAGGCGGGGACGCCTGCGCTCCCAAAAAGACTTTTTGCCGGATTGTCTTATATAGTATAACAAGTTACGTTCCATTTTCCATCATTATACATCCTATAAAGATTCTTTGTATATCTATAGATCGAAAAATAATAAACAATCTTCTGCTGGGTGTAATCACCCAGATAATGTTCTGGCTGGGTGAAATCCACCAATTTCGATCATTTAAGAAGACATTCAAATCAAGTTTTAAAAAATGAATTTTGATACCCAGAATTCAATCGGTTGGAAAATTTGTGATTTTCAAGCAGAAGATTCTAAAAAAAATAGATAAATAGTTCATTGTTTTAGTGAAATATATGATTTTTTTTGCTATCTGAATTTGGATTATTGATATGCGATAAAATTGATAAATATTATGGTGTTTATTGAAGGTACTTCTCCAAAAATAATTTTTCTACAGTGATTCCAACACGGTATGCGTTTTGCTGAGTATATCAGTATCTTTTCATAAAATGATTGATTGGATAGGAGAGGCATCCATGTGTAGGCATCTGTTAAAGTATTTTTCTTGGTTACTCGTAGTTGGAATGTTAACTGTGGGTGGAGCGGCCCAAGCAGGCGAAGGGCTGCAGGTTTCGATTGATAGTGTTGTTATCAACGATGAACTGAAGGCAGAAGTGGTATTCACATTGAAAGACAATGATGGAATCCCCCTAAAATTGAGCGATATATCCATTCGTGGCTTTATTTTGGCCAAATTGGATGTGCTCAATGAAGAAACAGGCAGCGCTGTCTATCATAGTTATACTACAAGAGTCCAAACGGTTCCTGAAGGCGAGCCCAATGCAGGAGCTTCAGCGGAACAAGCGGCATATGACAGCGGTGGTGAATTCAGTGAACTGGCAATGGGCAAATATATGTACACCTTTAACACCCCAGTGCCGCAGGATTTCGATCAAACCGCCACACATACGGTTAGTGCCCAGATTTCTCGCGAAATGGGTGAAAAGGAATTTGTTGCAAACCCATTGTATCACTTTGTCCCCGATAACAGTGAAGTTACTTTCTTACGCAAAGTGGTTACGACAGAAGGCTGCAACGTCTGTCACACCTCATTGGGGGTTCACGGCGGTGGCCGCAAGGATGGATTCCGCCTGCTTCCGCACCGTCATTTGTCTGTCAGGATAATGTTACACCACGT
>CAZEZQ010000387.1:0-5796 GCA_964516245.1 uncultured bacterium
ATGCCAAACGTTTCGTGCCCATCGATTGCGGCGCGCTCTCTGACACCCTGTTGGAAAGCGAATTGTTCGGGCACAAACAGGGGTCGTTTACCGGCTCGACCGCCGACCGTGTAGGGATGATCGAAACTGCGAACGGCGGCACACTTTTGCTCGATGAAGTGGGCAATGCTTCTTCGTATCTGCAGTCGCGCTTGCTGCGGGTAATCGAAGAGAAAAAAGTCCGCCGTATTGGCGAAAACAATATGGTTCCTGTGGATGTGCGTATATTGGCCGCTTCGAACGAACCTTTGGATAGCATGGTGGAACGCGGCCAGTTTCGTGAAGACCTGTATTATCGATTGAGCGGGTTTGTGATTGAGATCCCCCCATTGCGCGAGCGCAAAGAAGATATCCCATTACTTGTGAACCATTTTCTGGAGATAAACGGCCAACTTTATAATCATTGCCCATCATCCATCACCCCCGATGCCCTCGAAATTCTCATAAATTATTATTGGCCCGGCAATGTCCGTGAACTGCGCACCGTTATTGACCGCGCGGCGGCGTTTGCTGAAGGCGACACCATTGAAAAAAAAGACCTCAGTTTAACCCGGCTGCTCAACGGCAAAAATGCCCACGAAACTCCGCAGGATGCAAATCAATCTATCATTAATACGCCTTTTTATTCGGCGGTCGAACATTTTGAAAGGCGCTATCTCGCTGAATTGCTGGACACAGTAAACGGCAACATATCCCAAGCCTCACAAATCTCTGGCGCCAGCCGCAAAACCATCCGCGAAAAAGGCAAGAAGTATGGCTTGCTGTGATGGGTCAGGTTGTTTGATCCACCATTGCATCTGAAGTTTTTTTTAGTTGATCGACCAAAGATGGGAGAGATGTTTTGAGGGTGGCCAAGCCCAATTTGCTCGTATGATGCCGGATGGAGCGGTCGGATAACGATAAGCGGCAGCGTTGCAGGAGAGCGTCCGAGAGGGCGCGGCTGGAAACGGGCTGACCGCAGATGACATTGGCGGCGAACTGCTGAATCAATTCCGCTTTGATTTCCGGAGTGAATCGATAGTCCGTGAGTTGGCCTGCTCGCTGATCGATCAGTGCCGGAACATCCTGGTTATAAATCCGATGGCCAAGTTCTCGGACATGCCGTGGGGAGTATCCCAAAACCGGCGCAATGGCTTCGGCCGAAAGCAGACGATTGTGAAAGAAAGTCAAAAGCACAACCTTGGCTTGCAAGACATTCGACTCCGGGATAATCAGCGGGGAATTACCCGAATTGAATTGAAGACAAATGTTCTGATCTTGTTTATGCAGTGAGATCTCCAAGGGAGGTGGGGTGGATGCGGATGAGCTCTCCCCCTCGGAGGATTTACGCCGGTCTTCAAATGCGTCCAATCCGAATTTTTCCATGCGGGTTAAAAACGAGAGAAAGGTGCCGTGAGGGAGGTTCAAATACGCGGCAATCTCTTGACGATTCGCTCCCAAGAGAAAAAGAGCAAAACCAATAATTCGTTTCAGGAGCGGGAGTCCAAAGATTTTGGAAACGCGCTTGATTCGTTTCTGAGAGTGAGTGGGAGAGAAAGTGAGACCCGTTGGGCAATCTAACATATCAAGTTCCTCCTTTGTTTATCATACGTTTTATATGACAATATACACGCCAGAGAAAATAAATCAAGCGAAAAATAGGGGATTCATGTAAAAAATGAATATGTTTCTACCAAAAAAACGTATTAACTATACGCAAATTAGGGATATGTTATATTGCCATAATTGGAGGGAGAACTTATGATACAGTGTACTAGCGGGATACAAATATAATGAAGTGGCCACTCGGCTTCGCCAGTTTGGCTATGTATTTGACCGGCAAGGTACGGGTAGCCATGAAGTTTGGCGCCATAAAGAAACCGGGCGTAAAGTCACGGTGCCCCGTCATGCCAAGGATATCGCAGAAGGAACGTTACGTGCCATTCTTCGTGAAGCGAATTGATGTAAATGATTTTTGCATAGCTAAAAAGTAAAGTATATTAAAGTTCTATATTGCGGGCGGGAGGCAAGAGATATTTGGATGCCAAAAGTAGAATGTTGTTGATTCTACCTTTGCAAGTGCCAAGGGTAAAACGTCGTTTATTTAACCCCTGAAAACCACGATAGAAAAATCGTAGACTTTCGCCGTTTTTACAAATCAATTCTCAAACAACGAATCCGCGCAACCATTATTCAACCGTGAAATTTCGCCGCGGCGAATACATAACCCCACACAATATCTTGTGCCAAAATCCCCACACCACCACAATTGAGACCGCCAAATTTAATTAGGTAATAAGTAAAAACCACAATATATTGTGGTTTTACAAAGCTATACACCACAAGAAAGGCCGCCAAACACGTTTTTGGAGTGGAGCGCACAAACTGAATAATTCATAAATTCTACCGAAAAACAAGCAGAAAAACACAACATATTGTGCCTACCACCCAACTTAAACACAAGAAAGACCGCCAAATTCAGCCCCTCACCGTTGGCGGTCTGTCTATTTAGGAATAATGGATTAGATAAGCGCGGGTGCCAAGAGTAAAATGTGGTATTCAAGGGTAAAACAATAACGTTTTACCCTTGAAAGTCCCTGTAGCATGGTTAACCCATCACGTTCCCGTGTGTGCCAGTATTTGTTCACTTCCACCCATTTATCGGGTGTGCTATCGATGTCAATATATGCCGGCAGGTATCTTGTGACACAGAAACGTATTCTTTTTACCTTTTTTTTCAACTCGACTTGCGAGACACATGCTGAAATAGATTTGTTTGGGTAAATTTGAATCCTTGGGTGGGTTCGAAAAAAAATAGGGCGTGTGATTCTCTCACACGCCCTCGCTACTCGAATTTATCAACCTTTGTTTAGCCATCGTTGCCCACCGATTCGGTTGGGCAGCCTTCCATGGCGGCTTTCATTTGCTCTTCTTCTTCCGGCGTTTCGGGTTGCTTGGCTACATAGGCGTGGTCGCCGTCGTCGCTCTCTTTGATGTTGTTGGGGGCTTCTTCGAGGCAAACCGCGCAGAAGGTGCATGATTCATCGATGTACCATTTGCCGGGGACGTTATCTGCATGACGTGTGTTTGGATCAGCCATAGTTGTTCCTCACGTTGTTGAATTTACCCGCAAAGCGGGGATGGATTATCTTGACCATCTTTCTCTATTAAGCTAGTTACCAATACCATGAAAGTCAACCCAGCGAATAGTTTTTCTTTCAGCAATTCTCATACACCAAAATTCGAAAATTACCTTATACTATTCAGAAATTCAATAAATCATTCAGAAATCAATGTCATTAACTTTAGGGATTTTGTTGTTAGGAGGGCGAGGCTCCTGCCGAGCCGGGCTCTTGTTTATGCAAATTTCAACAAACAAAATTTTATAATTTGATCTTGCGTCAATCACATTGATTCAGGAGTAAGCAATTCTATGACCATTACACAATCCAAAACCGATGAAGGCTTGGTGTTGTTGGTTGAAGGCCTGATGAAAAAAAGCGATGGGATGCAGTTGGCCGATGAAATCGGGAAAGCGGCCCGTACAAAACCTGGCAAATTAATATTAGACTTATCTAACCTGGCCGCAGTGTCGTTTGACAGCGTGCCTTTTGTGGTATCGGCAGTCGAACGCGCGCGATTGGGGAAAAATAACGTAATCGCGCGCGGAGCAAACTCAGTAGTGAAGCGCACTTTTCGCGGCAGCGATTTCGAACGGGTGGGAAAATTGGAGTAAACGAACTTCAGAAACTCAGAACATTGGGGAGAAAACAATGAAAACACGCCGCAGTTTCCTAAAAACAATGGGCGCCACTCTTGGCGCAGCCGCAGTGCCACCTTTTTTTCAGGCTTCTCATGCGACCGCTAAGCCCAACGTGGTGTTTATTCTCGCTGACGATATGGGATATGGAGATGCATCCTTTTTGAATCCGAACTCGAAAATTCCAACTCTCCACCTCGACCATTTGGCGGGTGAAGGGATGCACTTTACCGACGCCCATTCGGCTTCTGCGGTTTGCACTCCCACCCGCTATGGCATTCTTACGGGCCGATATGCCTGGCGAACCCGCTTAAAGAAAGGGGTGTTATGGTGTTGGGACCCGCCGCTAATCGAAGAATCCCGCATGACGGTTGGGAAACTCTTTCAAGACCATGGCTATGACACCGCCTGTATCGGCAAATGGCACCTTGGGATGGATTGGCCCACTACCGATGGAAAGGCTCCGATCGGGCAAGGGGATAAGAAACATACACCGGATAGCGGCTCCAACGTCGATTTCACCCAACCCATAAAGAACGGGCCAACAACCCGTGGGTTTGATTATTATTTCGGTACCGCTGTCCCCAATTTCCCTCCCTATTGCTTCATCGAAAACGAGCATACAGCCGGCATCCCCAATGAACGCAAGCCAGAGTCGATGTTCGGTTTGCCCGGCCCCATGATTGAAGGCTGGGAACTGGATGAAATTTTGCCTGGATTGGAGAAAAAAGCGGTTGAATATATCGATGCCAAAGGAGGGCGAAACACGAATTCCGCATTCAGGCAATCTGAGAGTGCTCCCTTCTTTTTGTATGTTCCACTAACCGCGCCTCATACCCCCATCGCTCCCGCCGAAAAATTTTTGAACCACAGCCAGGCGGGGCGATACGGTGATTTTGTTCATCAGGTGGATCATGTTGTGGGTTCGATACTCGAGGCGTTAACGCGAAACGGATTTGAAAAAAACACGTTGGTGATATTTACCAGCGACAATGGTTCCCCCGGCCGTGACGGAACCAACATGAGTGGGAAAACCAACTCGGTCAGGCGCTTCGATCACAATCCAAGCCATCATTTTCGCGGTATCAAAACGGATATTTGGGAAGGGGGCCACCGCGTGCCCTTCATCGCCCGCTGGCCGGGGATTATCGAGCCAGGTTCACGCTGTGATGATATAGTCTGCAGCAATGATTTGATGGCCACCTGTGGAGAGATTCTTGGGCACAAATTCTCACAGAAAGCGGCTGAAGACAGTTGCAGCCTGCTGCCCGTATTCCAAGGGAAGAAGGGGAAGCGCGAAGCTCTCGTACACCACTCAGGCAATGGGATGTTCGCCATTCGCCGGGGGAAATGGAAACTGATTTGGGGGCGGGGTTCGGGAGGATGGATCGGTAAAGGAAAACCGGAGGATCCACCCGGACAACTGTATAATATGAAAACCGATCCATCTGAAACCAAAAACCTTTATCAACAGCATCCCGAAATTGTAAAACAACTCACTGCGCTTCTTGAACAAATAAAAAAGGCATGAGCGCTTAGCTCATGCCTTATAATATATTCTGGCAACAAAAATTACTCTTGATTACCGCCAAAGATCAGCATGGCGTAGTAAAGCAAGGTCAAGATAGCCGCCAAAGCGCTGGCGACATAAGTCATGGCCGCTGCATTGAGAACTTTGCGTGTATCTCCGTTTTCTTCATCTGTCACCAAGCCATACTGTTGCAAGCAGGCCAAGGCGCGGCTGCTGGCGTTGAATTCGACCGGCAAAGTGACAACCGTCCATGCGCGGCCTGCGCGCTGTTTCGGACTTCGAGTTCGAATTCCAGCTGGCCATCACCAACCACCAACTCAGCCAGGACGTGGAAACCATTTTCCTCGCCCCCGACCCCGAGTTCATCTTCCTCAGCAGCTCCATGGTGAAGGAGGTCTGGCGCCTCGGCGGCGACATCAGCCCGTTCGTTCCCCCGGTAATGCTTCAGGCGCTCGAGGCCAATCGCGAACGGCTGGGCAAGCTGCGC
>CAZEZQ010000388.1:0-3942 GCA_964516245.1 uncultured bacterium
TCTCTTTAGCGGATTTTGGATGTTCGGGAATCTGTGAGGGGTAAGTTTGATCTGAAATCCGCAAATTCTCAACACTCAGCCGCCACCAAGGGTGGATGGTGCGGGTACATCACCACCGTAACGGACGATATCACCAAAACTTTTCAATCCGTTGGAAGGATGGTAGAGACGTGAATTGGCTTGTTGAAGATTGT
Source organism: uncultured bacterium (assembly GCA_964516245.1). GTDB lineage: Bacteria > Hinthialibacterota > Hinthialibacteria > Hinthialibacterales > Hinthialibacteraceae > CAZEZQ01. Next base: position 195 of record CAZEZQ010000388.1, read on the forward strand.
TGCCAAATCGTACATTTAAGGGCCAATGCACTCCACCCGAATCGGTGCCATCCGGCCCCTGTGAGGTTAGGCCAAAACCATTGGGCATTTGTGAGATGCTGACACCTGCGCTTGAAGCTCCCCACCGGGTGCCCCAATCGCCCCGGTAACTAACATACACATAGGTTGGATGAGCACGATTGGCGCTGAATCCTTCCCAAAAGCGCTGTGGAATGAAAGGATCTTCCATCGATACGGTGGAAAGATACGAAACCGGAGTTGTCAGTTCGATGCAGTTGGCAATGTGATTCGAGGTGTTGAACACCACACCATTGCGTATGGGCCAGGGATAGACATTGTTGTCGATGCGGTAATTTTCGCAGGCAACGGCAATCGAACGCATGTCACTCCGAACCCGGGCGATTTTCGCGCGGGTTTGGGCATTCAGAAAATTGGGAACCGCAATGGCCGCCAATATGCCAATGATGGCAACCACAATGAGAAGTTCGATTAACGTAAACCCATTTTTTTTCATCACTCTCATCCATTCACAGAAATAGTATCCGCTTTATATATGAGTATATTACTCAGATTCAATCAAACGAACTACATCACTCCCGCATTTTTTGCATTTTCCTTTTAACATCAGATGTTGATGTTCCATAAACATAAAAGCTTTTTCAACCGGCTGCGCTTTTAAACAGGTGGTGCACCATACATGGGTGAGAATGCGGTTCTGATCGTAGTGAGGGATCCGGTTCCAAAATAACCGGGCTTCGGGTGTTAATTGGCTTATAGCACTCATCGCTCTCTCCTTTTAAGGTTCGATATCTTCAATCTTCGCAAATTAAAGGAGAATGTCAACACTTTTTTTGGCAAGGAAGTATTTTAATGGAAATGCCTAGATGGAGTGAATGATTTATAAATAGCGTAAGATGCTGATAAAATTGAATTTTGGGGATCTAAAATTATTCTGATACGTTGTATTTTAAGCTATAGCCGCGGGATTCGTTTTGGGCTTTTTGATAGGATTTTTGCGCTTCCATTTCTTTTTTCATTAGAAGCAGTTCATTATAAAATGATTTTTCTAAATGTTTGATTTCTTCGACGGTGAAACTCGCGCGAAGTTCTAAAAATTTGAATAATGATTTGAATTCTTCTTTAACTTTCAATTTCAATGTCCCTCTAAAATACTAATTCACGCGTAAAATTGATGGTTCTATGCGAGATATTGACTCGTTATTCATACTTATATATACACTGTTTTAAAGAATTAACGCAATCTATATTCCATTTAGAACCATGAAAGCGGCTCTTTATGCTTTGGGTATAATTATCGGGTTTTTGTTAAATAAACTTTATGGTTTTATTGGGTTTTGCAATAAATTTTTATTGTGGAAATCATGGGGGTAATTTTTCTTGCAATAGAAACTGGTTCAATTCTCTTGATTGGTTCAATAAATCATTAATCTTTATGAGCAAAAATTACCGCAGTTACAGGTTCACACGCTATTGAGGAATAGAAAATTATTTGATTTACTTATTATAGCGTAAAAGATGCTTTAAGGATAAAATCAGTCAAATGTAAGATCATGTGATAAGGGGTACTTTGATAGTAAAACCGTAAACAACAACAATCCTTTTTACTTCTCACACCCACTAAACCTGTTGTCTGAGCGGCATGTCTGGCTAATCGTTCCTTTCTTCTCCAGCCAACCTGTTCTGACGTTGGAACTATTTTCAAAAACAGGAACATAGGGTTTGATGTCTAGAAGGGGGGTGCCATCAAGTATATCAACATCCTCAATATAAAGTGTATTCTTCACGATTTGAGTTAAGCGCACGACAGACATGCCAATTGCATTTGGACGTTTGGGGGCGCGGGTGGCAAAAACGCCGCGCTTTTGGTCATCCAAAAACGGCTTGACCACGAGCGAATAATCCTTTGATTTATGAAGATGATAGAGCAGCACAATGTGCGAAAAGCCGTCCAAATCCTTAAGCCCTTCCATTAAATTCATGTTCACATTGATGGAACCTTTTCGTCCTTTGGCGCCCGAAGGTTGTATAGGCATGCCATCAAGTTCATAAAAGGGCGAGTGAATCACGCCGATTGGTTGAAAACAGATGGGGTCTTGTAAATTCATGATGCACAAACCTTGAGTTGTTGTAATGGTCTCTTGAAGACGGAATAAGAACTATTATCAAGTTAAATCAACGGCCAATAATTCTTGGATACATTGCTTTTAACAGAAAATCCATATTTTGTGGACTCATACTACGGTACCGAAGCGCATAAAGCATTTCTTTCACCAAAGGCTTGTATTCTGCTGGAATGGGTGTTCCAAGAGTTATGTTATGAAGAATAGGACCGATGCCAAAATAGTAGGCAAAGGCTTCATTTAAAAATTGCGGTTGGCCATCGGTTACATATATGGGACGAATTTTCTTGATCCAAAATATGGCAGTTGCCGCTTTTTTATAATGGTCTGGATCATTACTCATTCTTTGTAAATCACGGTTATATCTACCACAAATTTCTTTCAGGAGCACACTTGAATACGTGGGGTTAATGTCATGCACATCTTGACAAAATCGAAGCAAAAAGTGTTCAAGATGTTCGAAGTGTAATTTATCCCATTCCATCTATTTTTATCCAAAAGCTGCTTGATTTATAAATGCCAGATATTTTTATAGTGAATGTTATTCTTCTGAAGAGGCTTGATTTTCTAATTCAAGTTCATGAAGCACTTTTTTTAACATGTCTTTGTCTCGATGAGCAACGGCTAGAGAAGCGCGAACCCACTCTTCTCCTGATAAACTTGATCCTGTGTTTTCAATTTCACGATTTTCGAAATATTCTTCGGTCATATAGGGCTTCCCCTTGTAGACATCTGGCATAGGCTTACCCCTTTCTCTGGTAATATTTTGGGCTTACTAAGAAGTATATCTGTTTTATGCATTTTTTTGAATATCAAACTAATGATTCTCATCGTGTAGTAAACACAATCCTTGTGCAACAGGAATGGTCTTTTGAAGATTGCATTTCAATTGGATGGGGATCGTAGTGATGGGTTACGTTGTTAAACCCATACAAAATATTTTGCTTTAAACGCCGGAAGGAGCCATCAGCCTTGCACCAATGACTCCTTCCTACTGGTGACATTCAGTCATACCTTAACCCTTTTTTACGTCTTTGCGACGTTTTCAGTGATCAAATCCCCGTAGGGACTTCTGCTTCACAGCTTATGGTATCACTACCACATGCCCTGCTGTGACCATGAACGCGATTGGGCGTTCGACCTTGAGTGGAGAAGAAAGAACCGTTTTGGGTTTCTTCTGCCGAACTCAAATAATACTGTAGCACAGCGAGTTCCTTCGCGCAATCGTTTTTTTTTCAATTTTTCAAATTTTTTTCAATAGGCTTGACTGTATTAATAGACATTCGGTATTTTGTATACATGTATATAATATATATATAAAAATAGATTGAAAAGGACTTCAAGGACATGAGGGACCTAAAGAACCTAAAGGACTTAAAATGATTCTGGGAAAACGTGAATCACAATAACGGTAGGGTTGGAGAGAGATGTGCCCTTCTTATATTTCCTTTAATGGTTTTTGGCGGCGTTGTTTTTTTTCTGAATGCTTTTTCTTTTCTTCCCGAATGCGTTCTTTCATCGCTCTTGGTACTCGGGTTGGGATGCGTGGGCGAGTCCGGCGGGTTCTATTTTCCAGGCGTTCCCGCATTTGTTGTAAGGCAATCTGT
>CAZEZQ010000388.1:3952-5780 GCA_964516245.1 uncultured bacterium
TCGGTGTTGGCTGCGTTCTTTTTGGCACACCACCGTCACTCCGGTGGGCTTGTGGACCAAACGTACGGCGGTTTCCCGCCGGTTCACATTTTGGCCGCCATGGCCTCCGGCGCGAAAGGTTTCCACCCGGCATTGCTCTATTAAATCGTCATTGGTCGGCGGGATGCTTTGATTCATGATTTCCCTTTGTTCGTTCTTTTTCCATCATTGTAACACTCGAATAGAGAAATCATGAACAAGAAAAATCATTACGGTCCCCACACATCGACATCCCCATTGCTGACCAATCCATTGGAAACATCATAGGGGAAGCCATGGTCCAAGTCTTGATCCGGACCTACCGATCGAATATGCCAGGCCAAGCCTCCAGGAATTTCGAGGTTGATATTCGGTGAGGTTTGCAAGTTGCTTAAATACGAATGATAGTCTGCCCGAAACCAGGCTTCTTCCGTATGGCGGTCGACATAATGAAAGAATCCTGCGGCCGGCGCTTGCTGAGGGTCAAGTTTGTTGGCGAATATGTCTCGGGGAACACTGGCGATGTAGGGAAACGGTGTTGAAAGCTTGCGCAGGCGGGGGGGAGTAACTCGGCTGGGTGGGTAAAAATTGTGATCAAGCCGGTATTGCTCCAAGGCCGTCCCTTGGGCATCCACATCCGCATAGACTCTGGCGATCTTCGCGCGGGTTTGCGCATTTAAAAAATTCGGCACCGCAATTGCCGCCAATATCCCTATAATGGCGACTACAATGAGTAATTCGATTAATGTAAACCCTTGATTCTTCATTGCCCGTTCTCCCCTGTTTTTGAATTCTTTTGCTAACGTAACGTATTTTCTAAGGGATTCAATGGAACTTCAAAAATTCAACATTTGAGACTAACCAAATATATTTGAAATATTACCATTGTAGGGGTAGACCCCCGTGTCTGCCCCGAATGCTGATTTCACTGAAGATAAAACCATTCTGTGAGAGATTTTCTCACAATTCACAAATAAGAATCTAATCAAAAATAACGTAATCAGGTTAAATTCATGCCGTTTTTGTGCCACTGACAAAAATCCCCATTCAATATAGAATGGGGATCGATTTCGCTATTGCTTATATCCTCATTAACTACCGACCCGAACAATATCTCCCAGGCTTTTTAGACCATTTGAAGGATCATAAATAGAATTAGGTGTGTGCACAATATCCGGTCCCATACTCCAAATATAATACACGGTTCCAGTATGATGATTATTGGGTAAATCAATTCTACGGCCTTGCTTAGCGATGGCGAACAAACTTGGTTCATGAGCCAAACGGGCTGGAGGGACCACTGGAAAATAATCAGCATGATACGAACCATGGCTCCATTCCAATGTCCCCAACCCATACGCTCTTTCATTTTGAAATGGGTCCATTGGAGGAGAGGAAATGTATGCGACTGGCGTTGTCATCCCTTTGTTTTGCCAGGGTGGATGACCGGGAATGTGCATGGGAAAATTTCCGTTATCCAACCGGTACATTTGATAAACATCCAGCCAGGAACGCATTTCCGATTCACACTTGGCGATCATCGCTCTCGTCTGCGCATTCAAAAAGTTCGGTACGGCTATGGCCGCTAGAATCCCAATAATCGCGACCACAATGAGCAATTCAATTAATGTAAAACCCTTTTTCATATCCATCCTCCCAAATAATATTAATCATTTATATTATCATTAAAATAGAATATAACGCAAGAGCAATTTGATTATTCAATCGAAAAACCCAATCAAGCATATAATTTTGCTCAAAAATAGCAGCCTGAAATAATCTGAATTTTTATATCAAACTGAATTGTATT
>CAZEZQ010000389.1:0-5774 GCA_964516245.1 uncultured bacterium
CCCATTCGCCCCGGCGAGCTATATCAACAAGACACACAAAGTGTAGGGTGGGCTTTAGCCCACCAACGAAGCGTACGGATAACCAATTAAAATCTCAGAACTTGCATCAAGTGTTTCATACAAGCCGGGCTTTTGTCGAAACAAATTTCAACAAATAAAAATTTATAATTTGTTTTTGAGGAAAAACATAATGAAAATTCCAGGCGAAGCGGATTTATTGCGCATCTTCATTGGTGAAAGTGATAAATATCATGGCCGGCCATTGTATCAAGCCATTGTCGAAGCCGCGCGCGACCGTGGCATGTCAGGCGCTACTGTATTGCGCGGGACATTAGGCTTTGGCGCAACCAGCCGACTCCATTCGGCCAGGATTCTCCGAATTTCCGAAGACCTGCCCATGGTGATAGAAATTGTAGATCGTACGGACCGCATTGAAGACTTCTTGCCTGAATTGGATGCTATGATCGATGATGGATTGGTGACCATCGAAAAAGTTCACGTGATAACCTATCGCCACAATCAGGAAAAAGCGAAATCGTAAAAATCTACTGCGATTCTCATCCTGAAATATCAAAGGGCAAAATCAGTGTCAATAACCATACCCAAATGATTCCAGAGAATGCTAAGATGGTGAGAAGAACTGTCCAGGTTTTCAGGGTTTGTTGTTCGGTAAATCCCGCCATCTTGCCGACAATCCAAAAACCGCTGTCGTTCATCCATGAAGTAGTTGTAGCCCCGAAGCCGATGGCGGCGACCAGGTAGGCAGGGTGATAGGGCAAATCCACATTCATTAAAGAAGGGCCGATGATTCCTGCAGTCGTAACCATGGCGACGGTGGCCGAACCTTGCGAAACCCGGATCAAAACAGCAGTGATGAAGGCCAAAAGCAAAAGGGATATTCCCCAGTTTTCCGCCATATTAGCGATGACATCACCAACACCCGCTTCACGCAAAACCGCTCCAAATGCACCTCCGCCACAGGTGATAAAAGCAATAATGGCGCCACTGGTGATAGCGGGCTCCAACTTTTTGTACATCGAATCGAATGTGAGTTTGTTGTAAGAAAAAACCAAACACACGGCAACAATGGCCCCCAAGAAGAAAGCAATATTTTTGTCACCAATAACTTGAATCGCTTGGCGCAGGCTTTCAAAGAAACCTATGGTTCCCTGGTAGGATTCAGGCTGCTGGGTAATTTGCTCGCTCGAGACGCCAAACCATGTAAGAAGAACTTCATTTTCGGGCAGCAAATTTTCGAAGGTAGTCAACGCGACCAAAATCACGGGGATCGCGATAGGGAGTATAGAGAGCAGCAAATTGGGCAATTCTGAATCCGCCTTTTGCGCGGTTTTTTCCAGCTCTTCTTGTGAGATTCCCATTACATCGGTTGGATGCAATTCCATACGTTTGTTGATCCAATGAGAATACCACAACCCCCCCACAAACACAGGAACGATGGCACACAAGATGCCAATGCCAATCATCGCGCCGATATCGACTCCTAATTCTTCGGATACAATAATGGGTCCGGGAGTTGGGGGCACCAATGCGTGGGTAACGGCTCCACCCGCGGCGGCTGTGCAAATTAGAAGAACGTAATCGCGTTTGCGCCGTGCATAGGCGGCTCGTGCCAAGGGAGCCAACAAATAAAAAACGTTATCAAAAAATACGGGAATCGAGAGAACAAAACTGCTGGAGAGAAGGGAATAGTGTTCACGGCCCACTCCAAACAGGCGTGAAAAAGCCCGAACAATCCGGTCTGCTGCGCCGCTGTCCATCAGGCCTTTTCCGATAATGGCAGCCAGTACAAGCAATATACCAATACCTGCCATTGTGTTTCCAAAACTACTCGTTACCAAACCCACAGCATTTTCCGCCTGAATTTGGTCTGAAACAAATGCCAGGATTAACGCTGAAAAGATCAAAGCCAAAAAAGCATGTAAACGAAAATAAAGTATGAATAACAAAATCAGAATGATACCCAATATCAGGCATGCCAGTGGTGGTAGCATGGTTTCTCCCCTTCGCTAAAAGATTTCATTCAAATCCAAAAACAGATTTGTACAAAACATGTAATATACCATAACAAGAAGGGGGATTGTATGGCTGAACCGCGAATTGGTTATATTGATTGTTCTCATATATTTCTTAACATAAAATTTTTAAAATTTTATGTTAAAGTTTTTCATTAAGTCGTCGAAAATATAGACGACAACGGAATAGACTCATTTTAATTTTAGTTGGGAAAAGAAACTTTTACACAATGTTAGAAATGATTTCAATATCCGTTGTTGCAAGTAAATGAAAGAGTGTGAAAAAAGATGTTAAAGTTTCCACTGGGAAGAGGCCATAAAAAAGGGTCGAACTACTATACCCGTCTGCAAAACAAGGCCTCGGAAACCTTTCAGGGGAGTACAGTAATTCAACCCAGTTGGATCTTAAATTATACAAGTATTTCAAGCAATTGTACATCCAATTTTCAATCTAATTATCGTCATAGATTGAATATACTTTAAAGGTTTGATCATGAAATTGGGAAAAAGGAGGTGATACAAGAATACTCTAAAAATTGGATTGGAATAAGGGTCGAAATTACTATACCCGTCTGCAAAAAACAAGGCCTCGGAAACCTTTCGCAGGGGTACGGCGACACTCGATGATCGCCATTCATTACTCACTACCTACCTTATTCTAATCATAACAAACTTTCCAAGAAAAACGAATCCATTCTAGAAAACGAATCGTTTCAACGTTTTCTCTATGCATGCGGTCGTGTAGGGAAATGGTTGAGTGATTCGTCAAAACACCGGTAGTACGTAAAAATACAAGACCGGCACTGGATGCAGGTCTACATTCTCAAGGAGGATGTCAAAATGGCAATCACTCGAATTAACACGAACTTATCTGCGCTAACCGCTCAGAGAAATATAGCCCAAGTTGGGGGCAACATTCAAAAATCAATCGAGCGGCTGTCGTCCGGGTTGCGAATCAACCGGGCATCGGATGACGCCGCAGGCTTGAGCGTGGCCAACCGGATTCGAACCCAGGTGAGTGGGTTGAACCAGGCGGTGGCAAACGCTCAAGATGGTATTAACGTGATTAGTGTGGCAGAAGGCGCGTTGGAAGAAACCACCAACCGTTTGAACCGTATCCGCGAACTGGCGATTCAGGCCGCCAACACGGGGACCAATGACTTCAAAGCCCGTTCCGCGCTGCAAGACGAAGTCTTTCAGAGTATTGACGAAATCACTCGTATCGCCAATACCACTCAGTTCGGTGAAAACTTCTTGTTGAACGGAGACTTTTCCATTCAATCTGAATTAAAAGCCGGACAACAAGCTGTGGGAGTGCAAATCGACTCGTCACCAGTTGCGAGTACGTTGGATAATGGAACTTCATTTCTAAATATTCGTTTGTTGAATGAAGGTTTCTCGCAAATTATCTCAGGTGAGGCCAAGGGCGAACAGCAAGTGCTCAATACTGGAATCAGCAATGGCACAGACTTGGCGGTTACCTTGGCACGCTTCTCAGACCAAACCGCTCTCACCGCAGGCGACAACAAATTGACCGGGGCGAATGCCACCACCGGTACGACTATCGGGGGCGGACAGTTTGCTCTTAACGGCGTATCAATCAACGCCAACGACATCGTCACTTTTACAGGAGTGTTGTCTGACGGTGTGACTCAATTTAATGGCTCATTGAGTGTAGGAGCCGCCGCAACAGTGGGTACTGCAGCCGGTAGCCAGCTCAATCTGCTTGGAGCGATCAACGACGCCATTGATGACGCTGAAAAAGCGCTGTTCGGCGTATCCAATGCCAATAGTGTGCCCACCTCTTTCCGAACCACTGTCTCCATCGGTACGGGAGCAACCGGGGGACGGCTTCAATTGTTTAGCGATGGAAATTTCATCAACCAATCTGAAGTGAATTTTACGGTGATTCGAAGTGGAAACATTCTCACCACTGCGAATGGGGTGACCCGTTCCGGTGAAATTGGCGCCGATTCAATATTATCGGGCAGCGGACAAGTGGGGAATGCGGTAACGGCCATCACCGGTTCTACCTTTGCCAGCGGGCAATTCGCGATTGAAGTTTCAGATATCCAGTCAGCCCAGCAGCGAAAAGTAGAAAGTACAATCTCGCTTCGAGACAGCAACGGTACGGTATTAAGCCGGTCAACCAGCATTTCAGCAGCGAGCGGGAGCAACAGTCTGGTTTTAAACGGTACCTTCGTGAGTGGTGTGTTCACAGGCGGCACATCTCTCCAAAACAATGATACCGTTACTCTTACTGGCACCAATACTGATGGAACCACCTTCCAAGGAACATTTACCTTAAAAACCGGTACCGCCGATAGTGCTGCGGCCGACACAGACTTAGACGATTTTCAATTCAATTCTATATCCGGATTAATCGCGGAATTGAATTTCCGGACACGGGATTTCAGAGGGGCAGGGCTTGCCAATTTGGATGGTACCCAAACCCGCTTTGAAGACGCCATTTTTACTTTAACAGCAAATGGAACATTGCAATTGATCGATGATGTAGGCAAAACAGACTCACAAACCGCTTTCACTTTGACTTTTAGCAATGGAAACGTCAATCAAAACTTCACCCTTCAGGATGATTCTCAACTGTTGCAGGAAGGATTTGCCGAACAAGCGACCTTCAGCATCAATGGTGGAGAGGCGATTCGTGCGCAGGCGGGTGATGTGGTTACCCTCTTTGGTCCCGAAGCCACTGAAGAAGGTGTAGCTCAACAGCAAGTTACGCTTCGTATTGGTAGTAATTTGTCGGCTGGAAGCGATTTGTTAGAAACAACCGCCAAAGAATTCGTCGGTTCTTTGAACGGGGGCGAAGAAGTCAATTTTTCAGCAGGTCAACAGGATGTGGTTTTCCTGACTCCTTCAACGAGCCAGAGGGCCTCCAAATTCCTTACCGTAGATTTCGATGCAATCATCGATGTGACTTCCAGTGGTACCGGTAGCAGTGACACGGGAACGACAGTATTGATCTCAACCATAAACAAAGGCTTGAACTTCCAAATCGGTGCTTTTGACAACCAAGACATTCAGTTTTCGATAGGTAATTTGAAATCGGAAAATCTTGGTTTCGGCCAAGGCAGCGGCCGGACAGTCTCGGATATCAATGTATCCAGTTTGGAAGGAGCCAATGAAGCCATTCGCATTGTCGATGAAGCACTCGATCAGGTGAATCGTACCCGGTCGATCCTCGGGGCGGCAACCAACCGGTTGGAATCAACCATAGCAAACTTGAGCGTAGCCTCCGAAAACCTGACAGCGTCTGAATCTCGTATTCGGGATGCGGATATCGCATCTGAAACTTCAGACTTTACCAGAAATCAGGTGTTGTTACAGGCGGGTACATCCGTGCTGGCTCAAGCGAATTTCCAAAGTCAAGGCTTTCTCGCGCTTCTCGGTTAAGAGGGGTGATTTGGAAGGCGGATGGTGGAACTCATTACCACCTCCGCCTTCCCACCTACTTTTTAAGACAAACCCCTTCTCCCTCCAAAATTTCTCCAATTTGTATCAGAGTGGGAGAAGATGCCAAGGCGGTTTGGACTTCATCTTTTGCAATGACAACGCACATACCAATACCCATATTAAATACTCGATACATTTCTTGTTTGGATACGGAACCGTGCTTTTGGATGAGTTGAAATATAGGAGAACTCTCCCAACGGGAAGTATCAATTAGAGCTTTGCAATTTTTCGGTAAAATGCGGGAAATATTGCCTTCAAACCCCCCTC
>CAZEZQ010000390.1:0-4308 GCA_964516245.1 uncultured bacterium
AATGAAGGTATAAATTCACAATCTTCTTTTAATAAAAATAGATTAATTGAATTAGATTTAGCTGGTATAAAATGATTAGTAGGCAACTTGATATCTTTTTGTGAATCTATTGGATCATTCTTGCCAAATGGTTGAAAACCTTCAGCGATAATCCATGGTTTTTCATTTTCTTTTTCCCGGAGACTACGTACATGTTCTCTAAGACGAGGATAAAAAGAGAGTCTATCAAGTAGTCGTAAATCTCGTGGCGTCCCCCAAAATCTTTGTTTCCAAAACTGAGGAGCATCATCTTGAGAAAGGTCCTGAATTAACTCATTTAAAGATATTTCTGTTCTATCTGTTGGAGTGAGTGAAATGATTTCGGCTTGTGTGAGACGCCAATCTGCTTTGGGGAACCAATAATCAATTTTATGTTTCTTCAATAACGGTATATTCTTATTAAATATAATGACAATTGCAGGGTGGATTGCTTTTTTGAATAAAAAACGTCGCAAATCTGCAAAATTCAAAACACGTTGAATATTGTATTGTGATATCCATTCTTTTTGAAAATTTATTGCTGTTGTATTATGATTAAATAAAATTCCATATGGCAAAACCAAACTTATAAGTCCACTATCAGAAATATGCTCAGCCGATTTCCAAACGAATGCTGCTGCAATTTGCTTATCGGGAATAATCTTCCCATGTTTTTTGCACCATTGGCCCGGTGGGGTTTGTTCTGTTGCCGTACTGCCCCATGGTGGATTTCCCACCACAAGATCAACATTAATAGGGATTTTCTCTTCATCGTTGAAAAAATTAGCACATCGTATATTTCGATTTGATGATTCACTATTTTTCTCAGAATTGCTTGAGACGAGACATGGTAATGCTTGCCCTTTTTTCTGAAGTTCTTGAATATCCCTTGGGGAAAGTTGGTCAAGATAAGCTAGATAAAGGCTGAAAGCGGTTATTCGGCATGCCGTAATATTAATATCAACTCCAAATATGCTCTCTTGCAATAAATGCATCAATTCTTTAGCCCGCCGGAGGTTGCGTGAATTGGGATTTGCTTGTTTCCATTCTTCGGCCATGCGATTGAAAATACCTACGAGAAATATTCCTGACCCGCAAGCAGGGTCGAGAAATGTTTTGTTCAAAAGCGAATCAAAACCTTCAAGTGCATTATCCAATACAATTTCTGCAAGGAATCTTGGCGTATAAAATGCACCTACCTGATGATCAGAAGATTTGAGGAAATGCTCGTAGATTGCGCTAATTGTTTCGATAGGGATTACACCGAAATCATAGGGCCAGAATGATCGTTGACCGCTTTTTACAAGTGTCCCGTGAAAGAAATCATTGAGCGTATTGATATGTTGATTTGTTATTTGTTTGGCTTCTTCATTTAAATCATCGATAAACAGATCGCCATTAAAATCTTTTCGAAGTTTTTCAAATAATCGATACAATGATAATTTCGCTTCTTTTTTAGGTGACAAAGCCAGAATGTCACGTAGATGCGAAACGTTCGTAAGACCAATTGAAGCAAGATAATTGTGATTGATCACATCACGATCGAAAAGATAGCATGTAAACACCAAACGGCAGAGTAAAGCATCAAGAACGTGGGATGGAATTTTTTTGGGTGATATTTCTTTAAGAACTTCACGCGTGTTTTGCAGATTTCTAAGCAGGTCACGGTCGACTCGTTTCTCTGGATCGAATGAACGGGCATGTCGATGAAAAAATTCGCCGGATTCAATCGCTATTATGAGTTCACGAAGATCATAAGACAGACGATCTAAGGTTTTAATGAGTCCTGAAGAATTTCCTTTATTCTCTTCATCTTGTATTGGCCGAGACATACCTGAGTAGATGTGGACCTGATCTTTTGAAAGAATGATAAGGACGGGTGCACCGCCGTGATTCCAGAATTGGCGATGAATTTTAAAAGCGTTATCCAAGGTAATATTTTCAACTTTTTTGAAGTAAACCAGAGGCGCATTTTCTGAGCAAAGAATTCCATCTAATTCCAATAATTCAAAAGCCCGACGAAGGATATGAGCCTGAGGTGTTGAAGGCTTAACATCTTCTTTGGTGGCAAAGAATCGAGAAGAATTTTGTATATCGGTACCAAATTCTGTTTTCCAGTCGAGAGCCATAATTGGATACTTTTAAAATGTGCAATTACATTTAGTATAATTTATCTATTGGGTTATTTTACTATCGAGTTCATTAAAGAATTTGAAATTGAGTAAAAAACCATTTAATTCGAAAAAATGGCAATAACAAAATCATATAATGCTTAAAATTCAATGAACAAGTGTTCCATTGCTCTCAGTACAATCATGATTGATTTTTATCCAAAGGTCAATTGCAAAATTAGAAATATTATACAAAAAAGAAGACATTAGCCAATATAACCTATATGAATTGAGACGCTTATTGTAAATGAGCAAAAAACAGCCCAGGTGATGGTGCCTGGGCTGTTCCATTTGAAATAGAATGTGAGTAATTACCGTTTCGCTGAAGTCCCTTCTTGTTCCCGCAGTTCTTTCAACACCCGAACCGGACGTTCGCTTTCGGTTGACAAGGTTGAAAAACCTTGAGGGGTAAACTTGTACTTGTTGGTTTCCGGTGTATTTGGAACGAGTGCATTTGCATCGGCTGATTGTGCGATCTGGCCTGAAGCGGCGAAGAGTTCGAATACTTCTCCGAATGCGCTATCCCACCCCAGTAGAAAATGGTTTTCATCATCGGCGGCGATGCTGGTTTGGCGAACGTCGAACACATCACTAACCAGGCTTAAAGCGGGGGTAAGCAAGAGATGTTCTTGTGAGTCGTACAATATGCCGAAGAGTTCATCGAGTTCTTCATCATACCAGCTGACCACGAAACGCCCGTTTTCTAAAGCGGCTACCGATGGGGCTGAGAAGGTTTCCCCTTCTTCTTCTCCCGCGAGGATAAATTCGCTTTGCTCAATATTGCCATTTTCATCGAGAACAGCGCCGCGAATTTCCATACGGTTGTTGTCCTCAGAAAACTCACTTTGCCAGACCACTAAGTAACGGTTATCTGAGAAAGCGACTTGGGGCCGGGTGGCTAGATCAAATGTGGCATCGTTGAAATTGGTGATTTCAATTTCTTCCACATTGCTGGGTAAAGTTCCATCTTCGGTGGGTTGGGTTTGCATGGTGAAAAGGCGGCCATAAATATCATCCCGCTTTTGGCCATCCAAATTCGCGCGGTCATCCGACCAGACGATCAAAATGTTGGAACCGGTATCATCAAAAATGACGCTGGGATTGGAAACATTGGTGTTTTCAAAGGGGATATTGATTTGAAAATCCTGCGGATCAGTGGCTTCGATGCGGCTGCCGTTCCAACGCAGCCGGCGGGCAAACACATCCTGCAAGAAGTTCCGGTCATCGCGCCAGGCAACCACCATATCCCCGCCATCGGCCACCGCGATAGCCGGTTGGGTGGTGTTGGTGTCTTCAAACAAACGGTTGACTTCGAAATCTTCTTCGTTCAGTTTGGTGCCGAAAACATCAACCTGTGCCAGAAAGATGCTTTTAAGTTTTTCCAAGCTGCGGTCGTCTGACCAAACAACATGGCGGGTGCCGGAGAACTGGACGTCTACATCCGGTTCTTGGGTTTCAGTATCTTCAAAAGTTTGATTCACCAGAGTTGGATCGCTGACTGTGTTGTCGCCGGTATCGATGGTTCGTAGAAACACATCGATGAATTGGCCTTCCGTCACATCGTTTGAAACCATGGCGTATTCTGAATTTTTGTCGAATGCTACTTCGGGTGTGAACGAGTCTTCGTTGTCCTCGGTTGGTGAAATGGTAAATATATTATCTACCACAATGTCAGGCGTTCCATTGGGAATAGGTGTGGGGGTGATTGTAGGCGTAGGTGTTGCTGTTGCCCCTGGGATGGTTGGCGTAGGTGTTGGCATTGGACCCGTACTTTCCGTTATCCCAAGTAATCCTTGCAGAACCGGGTCTGTTACCAGGTTTTGACTCAACACATACACTTCCACATTGTCTACAGTAAGGGTAACTGAAGGCTGTCCCTGCAAGTTGGGAACGGCCAACTGCACGACGGGGACCAAGCCGTCATCAGCCGGGTCTATCACGACGGTGACCAATCCATACTCGCCTACATACCGGTCAGAATTGGTTTCGAATGAGTAACTGACACTGCCATCGGTGTCGGCTATTGTACCCTCTTGTGGAATATTTAGCGCGCCCACTGCAATGCTTCCACCCCCAGCAGAGGCCAATACTCGAAAACGGATCAAGGCCGGATTGGTTC
>CAZEZQ010000390.1:4318-5770 GCA_964516245.1 uncultured bacterium
AGGTCCCAGTAAAAGTGCGCCTTCTCCGGCAGCCGCTCGAATGACCAAGGCCCGTTCGCCAGCCTCAAAACCGGGCGTTGGGGTTTCGGGATGAGTACCGATAGTTGCGAAACCAGTTGCCAGGCTTCCGTCTCCTACTTGATTGATTATCCAGCCCAATTCACTTAAAGTTCCAGATTCAAATGTACCTTGAAACGTGGCCGTTTGTGAGTAGCCATTCATGGCTAAAGCAAAAAGAATCAATACACTACAAATCACTTTGCGAAATTGTTTTCTTTGTTTATTGTAAAATAATTTCATAATATTACTCTCCTATTAAAAGCTTCTTCTACTCATTGTGCTTTTACACCAAAGTAATCGCAACAATTCATACGAGGGCTATAGAATTGTACCTGAGTTTTCCATATAGCCTGCACGGTCCAATATAAAGTGCTAAAAAAAAGATTTACGGAATCAATTAGTGTAAGGTAAACTCAGGTTAATCAGATCGAAGATAAATCACCTACCGGCAGTTCAACCTCTTCGAAAACGTGTCTTCAAAAAACATTTGACAATTTATCGTAAAATTACGATAATGTACTAAGGAACAAGGAAGATAGCATGCCCAAAACTGAGGTGTATTTTTACCAGGAAGACGACCAAAACGTTCCGGTTTTTGACTGGTTGAAAGAGATAAGAAAAAAGACCTCAAGGCTTACACGAATTGTTTGAAGCGCATCGAACTCCTGGAAACGTTCGGGCACGAATTACGCCGTCCTCATGCAGACTATTTGCAAGATGGCATTTACGAATTACGGATAAGGCGAAGAAAGGTTCAGTATCGGATCCTGTATTTCTTTGATGGACAGGATTTTGTTATTCTGGTAAATGGATTTACGAAAGAGAAGAAAGTACCGCCAATTGAAATTGAACGTGCTCTTGAGCGAAAAGAAAAATACTTAGCGAACCCGGATACACATCGTTACTAAAGGCGTAGATCAGGAGATTATTGTTATGGCAAAAAAAGGCAAAAATGCGGTTCATCTTCTCAAAGAACTGGCGAAAGATGATCCTGACTTTGATCGATATTATCAGGAAGCCCACGTTAATGCAATGGTGGCCCAGCTGATCTATGACGTCCGGAAAGAAAAAGGGTTAACTCAAAGCGAACTCGCAAAACTGGTTGGAACCACCCAGTCTGTTATTGCGCATTTGGAAGATGCAGACTACGAAGGACATTCACTCTCTTTGCTACAGCGGATCGCTGCCACGTTGGATAAGCGTGTTGAAATCAATTTTGTTCCCGCAGCAGACAACGTACCCCTACAATCAGAAGTGCGGTAAAATTTCAAATATATATGTTTAGATTTCATTCCAACTAAACACTGGAGCTGGATTGCATAATTTCCAGGATGTGTTTATTGTTGATAGGTTTCTCAATCTTCATTCATCACGATTCAACATGAAAGGAAT
>CAZEZQ010000391.1:0-5758 GCA_964516245.1 uncultured bacterium
ACGCTCTCTTCCGCGTTTTGAGTTGCGTGGGTGGTGACAAATACCAGCGCATGCTTCAAATCTTTGGAGGTTCGAACCTCGGTTACAGTCATTTCGTGAAACCGGGGGTCTTGCAATTCCAAAAGCAAAAGATTGGCGACTTCTTCGCGCAGCAATTGGTTCACTTGGGCGATTCGATACGTCTTTTTTTGGGTCATCATTCAATCCTGGCGCAACTTATCGTAGCAATTCGTATTTTGGCGCAATCAACTAAATTCTATCCAATGTTCTGTCATGGAAAGTTCTGGTTCCGATTCGATTACATCCAAAATTTTGTTTAATTCTCTTTCCAAAGCGGCTTGCTGCACGGCGACCATGGCAAAGCCCAGAACACAAAGCTGCCATGTGTTTTGCCCTTCTGTCTCGATTAATGAAACATTGAATTTATTGCGGATTCGGTCTTTGATGCGGCGGACGACTTTCCGCTTCTCTTTCAGAGATGAGGCGCCTGGGATATGCAGGACGACTTCCATAATGCCTACCTGCATCGAACTCACCTCGCCATACTCATTTGAATTGGCCATTGAGATATTAAAGGGTAGAAGCCACTTCTTTCATTTCGTAGCATTCTATTTCGTCGCCCTCGCGAATGTCCCCAAAGTTTTCCAGTCCGATCCCGCATTCGTACCCCGAAGCCACTTCACGAACGTCATCCTTAAAACGCTTCAACGAACTTAATTTGCCGTCGTGAATCACCACCGAATCACGCAGCAGCCGAACGGGTGAATTTCGTTGCAATTTGCCGTCGGTCACATAGAGACCGGCAATGCTGAATCCGCGGGAGGTTTTGAACACTTCGCGAACTTCAGCGCGGCCCAAAATGTTTTCTTCAAAGGTTTTATCCAACATCCCAGTCATCGCCTTTTTGATATCTTCAATGGCGTCGTAGATCACCTGGTATGTTCGAATTTCAACATGTTCGCGTTTTGCTACATCCAACACCGAGGGCTGGGGCCGGATATTAAACCCGATGATTAAAGCATTCGAAGCCGAAGCCAGCATGACATCGGATTCAGTCACCGTGCCCACACCGCTGTGGATCACTTCAATGCGCACTTTTTCGCTTTCGATATTCAGCAGGCTTTCCATCAAGGCTTGAACTGAGCCTTGTACATCGCCTTTCAAGATCACGCGCAGTTCTTTAATTTGACCTTCTTCAATCTGCCAATGAAGATCGTCCAGAGTGATGTGCTTGGTGCGTCTCAACTCACGCTCACGCTGAATTTGCTGCAAGCGCGTACTGATTTCTTTGGCTTGAGAATCGTCTCGCACGACGATGAAGGGATCGCCCGCTGTCGGAACATCTTCGATTCCGATGATTTCCACCGGCATAGTCGGCCCGGCTTCTTCAATGGATTCGCCGCGGTCGTTGTTCATTGCCCGAATCCGGCCGGAATAAACACCGGTTACAAAGGGCTCGCCGACACGCAATGTCCCTTGCTGCATCAAAACCGTAGCCACGGCGCCGCGCCCTTGTTCCAAGCGCCCTTCAACGATGGTTCCCCGAGCCCGGCAGCTGGGGTCGGCTTTCAATTCCATAATTTCCGCCTGCAGCAGAAGACTTTCCACCAAATTGTCAATTCCTTCTCCATTAATGGCAGATATCGGAACCACAACGGTGTCTCCCCCCCAATCTTCTGGAAGAAGTTGCGCCTGAGCCAATTCTTGCTTGACCTTCTCTGGATTGGCCCCTTCGAGGTCCATTTTGTTCAATGCCACAATGATAGGAACATCGGCCGCTTTGGCGTGCGCGATGGCTTCTTTGGTTTGTGGTTTCACACCCTCTGTGGCCGCGATCACCAGTACCACAATATCCGTCACCATGGCCCCACGGGCCCGCATTGCCGTAAAGGCTTCGTGGCCTGGTGTATCCAAAAAGACGATTTCTCCGCCGGGAGTAACCACATGGTACGCCCCAATATGCTGAGTGATTCCACCGGCTTCTCCAGAAACCACATCTGTTTTCCGCACCGCATCCAGCAATTTGGTTTTTCCATGGTCAACGTGGCCCATAACGGTCACGACGGGAGGCCGTGGCTGCATACGCGATTGGTCGACATCGTCTTCCCAAAGTTGGGTGAATATATTGCTATCGTAAAGATCGACCTCTTCGACTTCGAAGCCATAATCATCGGCGAGAATGTGAATAGTATCTTTATCCAATCGCTGATTGATCGAAGCCATTACACCCATGCCGATCAATTTGGTAATAAGTTCGTTGGGAGGGAGACCCAAACCATCGGCAATATCGGCTACGGTTGTGGCTTCATGGATCTTGAGTGTGGTCTTATCTTTTTCCATTCGCTCTTCTTCGGCCGCAATTTGTTGTTCCAGACGCTCTCGTTTTTCCCGTTTCCATGCGCGTTTGCCTTTGCTGACTTTCACGGTTGGTTGAGGACGGCGACGGGTGGTTCGAACTTGCTTTTTGTCTTTTTCTTCTTCCTTATCAGGAACTTTACGCTGTTTTGCCTTCAGCTTTTGAATTTCACGCCGAATGGCATCGTCTTGGTCGCGTTGTTCTTGATAGTCCCGCTGTTCAATTGGAGTCTTTTTCTTCTCCAATTCTGCGATTTGCTCTTCTTTGAGTTCAGGGGCTTCGATTACTATTGTCGGCTCTCCTATGCTTTTATCAACACTCGCTAGCGGGATCGTCTTTGGTTTATGTTTTTTCGGCTTTTCAGGCTGTTTTTGCCCTTTTTTGACTTTGTCTTTGTCTTTCTTGGCTTGTAACTCTTTTTTCTCTTTCTCGTTTTCTTTTTCAGGATAAACAGCCGAAACCTCGCCCTTTTCCTTTGCCTCTACAGCAGGCGAAACAGTTTCTTCTTCAACCGTTGCTGCTGTTGGAGTTTCTTCAACAGGAGGTTTCTCAGGCGCAACTGGCGTTTCTTTGGGTTTTTGAGGAGGCTCTTCTACCGGCGGCGCAGTTGGCGCCGCTTTTGCGGCCACGGCAGGCTCCGTTTGAGGTTTTTCTTCTCGAACCGGTTTTTCGGGAGCTTTGTAATTTTTGGGACGGCGAATTTTAGCGAAACGCTTGCTTTTTTTCGGCTCTTCACTTTCAACTTTGTCTTTTGATTGAAAAAAATGTTCTAATATCATTTCTTTGGTGCCTTCATCCACAGAAGAGCTATGGCTTTTCCTTTCGAC
The DNA here is from genome assembly GCA_964516245.1 of uncultured bacterium. Taxonomy (GTDB): domain Bacteria; phylum Hinthialibacterota; class Hinthialibacteria; order Hinthialibacterales; family Hinthialibacteraceae; genus CAZEZQ01. The sequence goes on from CAZEZQ010000391.1 coordinate 3,184, forward strand.
ACCGATCGATTTCAAATATTCAAGGATCTCTTTGTTTTCCAACCCATGCTGTCGGGCAATTTCATTAATTCTCATAAGCGTTATTTCTATACAAATTACCTCTTTCAAGGTTTGACGTAATGAATGATGGTTTTGTGATTTATTCTGTCAACGCCGTTTTCTCTTCGGCGGTATGATCCTGATTTGAAGAACCCTCTTCGTTATCTTCCTTTTTAGATTGTACCTCTTCGCCAGAATCTTGTTGGGGTGTTTCCTCTCCGGTGGATTCTTCTTCTTCCTCTTGTACGGCCGATTGGCCTAACAATTCATCTGTTTGTTCTTCATTGTTCTCTAACGATTCCGTTGTGCCGCTTTCTTCTGCTGATTCTTCCGGTTCTTCCGGTTCTTCCGGTTCTTCCGGTTCTTCCGATTCTTCCGATTCTTCCGATTCTTCCGGTTCTTCCGATTCTTCCGATTCTTCCGGTTCTACCGATTCTTCTTGTTCCACCGGTTCTTCCATTTCTTCTTCACCCTGATCGCGCAAAGTGACTAACTTTTTGGCATCCCCCACAATTGTTTTGGCTGTATCTTTGTCGATTCCTTCAATTTTGGCCAATCCATCAACGCCGGCATCGATGATATCTTCAAACTTGATCATCCCTTGCCCCAACAAAGCATCGACATATTGATCTTTGATCGAAGGCACCTTCAAGAGTTCCATCTTGGCTTCGGCTTCGCGTTTGTGCAGTTCTGACTCGGATATTATGTCGATTTCCACACCGGTTAATTCTGTTGCCAGTTTGGCGTTCAAGCCGTTTTTCCCGATTGCCAGGGCCAATTCATCATCACGAACCACCAGCAAGGCCCGGTTGTTTTCTTCGTCTAATTCGACGCTTTCAATATTGGCCGGCTTGAGAGAGTTGGCAACAAACCGCCGTTTGTCATCACTGTATTCGATGATATCGATCCGTTCACCACGCAGTTCTTGAACCACCATTTGCACGCGGGAACCTTTCATCCCAACGCAAGCGCCCACAGGATCCACATCGTTGTCGGATGAGAGGACGGCAATTTTGCTTCGTTTGCCCGCTTCACGTGAAATGAGACGTATGCTTACCACGCCATCGCGAATTTCGGCAACTTCTTGTTCGAATAACTTCAATACCAGTTCAGCGATTTTGCGCGAAAGCACGATCTGAGCATCTTTGGTAGACTTTCGAATTTCTTTAATAATGGCTTTCACTCGGTCTCCATACCGGTAGCGCTCTCCGGGAGGTTGTTCACTATTGGGCAAAATAGCTTCCGCATTGCCCAAATCAATAATTAAATTCCCCTTTTCGTAGCGCTGCACTGTGCCGACAACCAAATCTCCAGTGCGATTTTTGTATTTGTCATAGATGACTTCGCGTTCCGCTTCGCGTATGCGCTGCGTAATCACCTGCTTGGCGCTTTGGGCGGCGATGCGACCAAAATCTTCAGGAGTGACGTCAATCACCAAAAATTCACCCGGCTGCACGTCTTCCACAAATTCTCTGGCTTCTTCGATTGAGATTTCGTAATGTTCATCTTCTACTTCTTCAACCACTTCCATGTTGGCATACACACGAAACTCACCCGATTCCCGATCAAGTTCGGCTTCGACTACCTCCATATCAGGCGGCAGCATTTTGCGCGAAGCCGAAATCAACGCCGATTCAAGCGCTTCATATAAAGTGTCTACCGGAATGTTCCGCTCCAAGCCTATCCGGTTTAAAATATCCAAGACTTCTTTCGACATAATGTCGCTCCGAATTTTCTATCTGCGCACTTTGGCTCTCTTCGCCCTCTGCGAAGATTTATAGAAACAACGCCGTGCGGGGATACATTTGCAGAGGACGAAAAAATAGGCGGGGCACTGCCCCACCTTTACATTTATTATTTTAACGAATTTATGATAGAATTCAAGAGTTTAATTGATCATTTCATTTAAAGATGTCTTTTTCGAAAAAGGCTAGTAGTTCATGACATTTGAAATTGTGGGTTATCAAAGGACCTAAAGGGCCCAAAAGACATCAAGGACTAAAAGGACACGGTGGCTATAACGGTTATCTATTTTATTCCCCGCTTGATCGAGATACCGGCTCGGCAGGAGCCTCGCCCTCCCGCTTGAAGATCTGGCAAAAAGTTCAATTTAGAAAACGACTACACAATATATAGAACGCGGCCATCTAACCTGCACTTCATATTGGTGCAGGTGAGGACGCCCACCAAGGCGCGTCTATGACCTGCGCTCCAAAATAGACTTTTTGCCGAATCGTCATGCTTGACAGAATTTTAGTCCCCCTACTTGCAATCAATTCGCCATACATTTTTTTCTGAGTGATATTGGTAATTTGTACGATCAAAATAAGTAAAATAAAAATATTCCTAATCAAAATTTCATGTAAAATATTAATGGAATATAATTGACTCAACATTTTTGTTTAGATTCTTACTTGTGAATTGTGAGAATTTGTTTCTCAAAATTGGTTTTAGTGCATTATCATCAGCATTCGGGGCAGACACGGGGGTCTGCCCCTACAATGGCAATATTTCAAATATTTTTGGTTAGGAATTA
>CAZEZQ010000392.1:0-5753 GCA_964516245.1 uncultured bacterium
GCCTGGAGGACCGATGCCCATAGGCCGGAAGACGGTGTTACTTGAGCTTTATAGAAAACCGTATAAAATAATTCGCACTTTCCGAAGGGAAAAATCTCTTCATAATGACTACATCACAGGCCGGGGTGAGAGTCAACCGTATCGCCCAAATCCACCGCCGGAAAAACGAAGAACGAGTCTGTTTTTTTGATTACAGCCGGCAAACTCGGCAGCCGGTGGATCCGGGATCGCCGAACAAAGTGGTGTTCAAATATCGGGATATTCCCGTACAATCGGCACAATTGACCTGTACGGTCGTTTTTGTTATGAACAAGGTCGTGTTTCTCGGCGTGGGAGGGTATCCCCGATGCGAAAAAGAGTCTTATATCACGATAAACCAGGTCCAAGTCTCAGGCCTCAAAAAAACATTAATCCATACAGCCTTCCTTTTACGCTAAATCCTTGTATTGGATGCCTATTTGGCTGTTCCTATTGTTATGTGCAATGGTCATCTTTTAAACATACGGTTTTTGGTGAAGAAATTAAAGTGAAGACCTGGCTGCCCCAGGGGCTGAAAAAGGATTTGCGTAAATATGAGGGGTTGCCGCAACACTTGAAACGGGTCCAAATTAACAGCAATTGTGAATACTATGTTCCCCAGGTGATGATGAAAACCAAGCAGGACCTGGGGAAAGATATCATGCAACAGCTTCTGGAAAACTTTCAACATCAATGGGATATGGGAAATCCCTGGATGGTACACATCTTTACGAAGAGCCATTTGGTGGTTAGGCATTTGGGTCTCTTGACGGAAATGAAACAACAGGTTCAGGTGGAATTGACGATTCCAACTCTGGACGAAGGCATGCGAAGGGAGTTTGAGGGGAGTGCTCCGAGCGTGAAACGACGCTTGAAAACCATTGAACAGCTTTCCCGGGCGGGTATTTTTGTCAGAGTCATGGCCATGCCCCTTTTTAGAAGAGAAGAGGCGGAAAAGATACGACATATAGGATTCGAGCATGGCGCAAGAGGTTTTCAGCACCGGGGACCGCATTACTGGGGAGGAGCAAGCATTGTCGGCGGCAAGGCAATAAAGCCGACAGGCCGTCAATACCCTGTGTTTTGGGATCTTCTTGCAAAGGGCGGCGAGCATGTCCTTGAAAAGGGTCGTCCCAAAATTGTGACGATGCCTATGCCAAACCACAAATGGCGGGAATTCGAGAAAAAGGACCTGGCCGTCGAAAACGCAGGCTATTCGGAGTTGAACGATATCGATTGGGGATACATTATATAAAAACCTCTGCCCGGCTATCCTGTCGGCCCTCCGAGCCGGGCTTCGGCGCTTCGTTCGGCGTGTCGGTCTCCGGCGCTACTTTTTGCTGATACGGATGGCTCGGTAGCAGGCTGCGGATCCGGATGCGGTATTGTCTGAATCAGACATGATCCCGATAGCCTCTACCGGTTCCGGCGCCCGCCCAAAAAGCGTTTTGTAGTCTTGGTACACATTCACTTTCTCGGCGGTCCAGCCCTTAAGAGAAGACAGGTGGTTTCGAAGAACCACGATTTTCGTCTTGCTGCTGTAAGGGCTTTCAAGGGAAGTGCCCACGGGCAACGATGCGCTCCATACGTATTTGATGGTATTCGGCCTGACTTTACCGGGGAAGATCACATAAACGGCGGCGGCGCTGTCTCCGGTGTTTTTGAACCGTTCGTCGCCGCCCTTCGGAAATTCCAGCACTTGCCATTCCCAGTGCAAAAAGGGATATTCGGTGAGATCATATTGGAATTCCTTGGCTATGGGCACGGCCGAATTCACTGCATTTGCTTCAAGGTAACATTGTTCGTCGACTTTAACGGTATATATCCGTCTTGCCTTGCTTTCCTGAAACCACGGGAACCTCCAGCCATCGGGAAACGTGTTCGCCTTGTATTGACAGAAATCTTCCACCTGTTTGATGTCCGCCGAGGCAGCTCCGACAGGAACAGCAGGAACGAAGAGTGAAGAAATCAGCAGAAACAACCACACGACGGCGCATCCGTTTTCAGACGATGCAGCCGCTCTGTGACAACGCATGAAGACCAGTACAACGATACAAAATAATGGATGCACGGTTATTTCCCTCCACGGGTCAATATCTTTGGCGGCGGATATCTTCAAGGGTTGGTATGCCGGCCCGCCCCCCAAGCTTTCGGCTTACCATGGCCGCGGCCCACGCCCCGAAATCAAGGGTTTTCTCGATGCGCCATCCCTTGATCATGCCATAGGTGATTCCGGCATGGAAAGCGTCTCCACAGCCGGTTGTGTCTACGGCATCTACGGGGTATGCCGGTCTTTCGATAAGGACGCCCTCTGCAAGGGCGACATACCCTTTGGCGCCCAGGGTAACGCCCACAATCTTGGGCCCCAGCTCTGCGAGTCTCCGACAGGCGTCAAGGGGCCTGTTGTCTCCGACCAGAGCCATTGCAAAGGTTTCGGACACCACGAAACAGTCACTGACTCCGGCGAGATCAAGCATTCCCTCTCGGAGGGTGCCGGCGTCCACCACGACTTGACCTCCCGTGTTTTTGATGGCTCGGGATGCGGCCAGCGCGGCTTCCGGATAGAGGCCGTCCACGTGGAGCACCTTTGCTGTTTGGATGGTTTTCAAGTCGAGTTCTTCCGGTTTCAGAGGCGCTCCCGTGGGTCTTCGCCAAAAGATTGTCCTTCGTGACTCGGCAGGTTCGGCCACGATAAAGGCGAATTGCGAATCGCAGCCGTTTCTTATTTTGAGCCCTTTCGTGTCTATTCCTTCTCTTTGCAGCGAGGCCTTGATTATTTCCCCGAATGGGTCGTCTCCCACGACTCCGGAAAAAGCGCAAGACACCCCCCATCTGGCAAGGGCAACGAGGGCGGTGGCCGAGGGGCCGCCGCCCTCCATGACCAGATCGAAAAACTCGCACTTGCTGTCTGGTGAAGGATAGGTCTGAATTTTCCCAAGATAGTCCAGCGGACACTGGCCCAAACCGACAACCTCAACACAATCCATATTGTTTTTCTTTTTTAAGGCCATGTTCTTCAACCTGTCTTACGATCAACCCGGTCTTGGGCTGTGCCGAGTCTTTATAGATCGAATATGGGTGACTCAGGGTCGGAGTTGTTGCAATTTCAATATGTTCTATATTTTTGAAAGTCAAGAAAAACCATGACTCGGCAGGCCGTCCGTCCGGTAGCAAGCTTTACTTTTCCTTTGGTAAGTGATAAAAGATCATCTCCAAAAGAGTTGTAGAGATCCCAAGCGCCCAAGGTATTTATTGGTCGTTACCGGATGCCGGGGGAGGATAGGTTGAACGCGTGAAAGGTTTCCAAAGGAAGTATTTGCGAGGGTTGGCCCACGGAATGAAGCCTGTGGTATTGATCGGGCGACAGGGGATCACAGACGGGGTGGTTCAGTCGGTGGACCACGCACTTCAACAGCATGAACTCATCAAGCTGAAGTTCATCGATTTTAAAGAAAAGGATCAAAAGACGGCTATGGCGGCGGTTGTTGAGAACAAGACCGATTGTGAGATGGTGGGGATGATCGGTCACACGGGCATTTTTTTTCGTGCCCATCACGACCCCGAAAAGCGCAAGATTGTTCTGCCGAAAGATAAGGAATAGACGCCGTCCAGAGTAAAAGGGGGCTGGGTCGAACTTTGAACAATACCGATATCATGGAAACAACGCTTACGGTCCGATCGTACGAATGCGACAGTTTCGGACATGTGAATAATGCCGTGTATCTGAACTATCTTGAATATGGCCGGATGACGGTTTTGGAAAAAGCCGGCTTTACCTTGGCAAGGCTCAAAGCGCTGGGGGCATGCATTGTCGTTCGGCGTATTGAGATCGATTACAAGGCCCCGGCACGAGAAGGGGAGTCACTGGTGATTCGAACACATTTGGAGAAACACCACAAAATGAAAGGGGTTTTTTATCAAGAAATTTTCAGTGTTTCCAAAGAAGTTCTTATTGCCAGGGCGTATGTGACCTGGGTCTTTACGGATCTTGACGGGAGGCTGATAGCCATACCCCGGTTTTTCAAGGACGCCCTCGGGTTTTAGTTCCCGAACAGTCTGATTGGCTTATCCGGCTGTTGGATCATGTGATTTCATAAGATGACGTTGAAATAAAGGCCGCCCTCGTGGACCAATCGGAAAAGTACCCGCACTCATTGCGGGCTGTGCTCGAGCAAAACAGGCACGAAAACATCCTCGATTCCAATATGTTTTCCGCCTACCTCCCCAGCGACCTTCCTGTGCCCAGAATTGACGATCCACGCAAAACCCAGGTATCCGGCAATGGCGCCCCGCGGCATCCCGGCTATGTTCGGTCTTCCCAGATCAACCAGGTGTTTACCTACATTGGTTTTATCAAGAGGACCGACAACAGGGCCTTCAGGCAGTACCTTCCTCTGCTTTTCAATGCACTGAAAGAATTCCTGAAAGTCTTTGAAGACATTGTTTATTCTCTGGATATAGCGATACCCCGGGAGATCTATGTTGAACAGAAGGATGGATTTGAGAACTTTCTGGCTTCCTACAGCGCGCAGACGCGCAACAGGATTGCATGGATTGAAGACATTTGGAAACAGCAAAAGCTTTATCTTGAAAACATGGACATGCTGGTGGACACGCTGGAGCTGAGAGGACGGATTTTTGACTGCAAACAAGATCCTCTTTACGGGATGATTGTGGATTTCTGCAAAGATGTGATGGGCAGCGGTGATTCCGATCGTCCAAGCAAGACCGATTTCCGTTTCGTGGCCAACTGTTGCGCAAAGGCTGCGCGAGATAATGCCTCCAAGACCATTTGGTCCGGCGATTTGCACATTGTCAAGATATTGGAAAACCTATATGCCGAACAATCGGAGCTGAAAAAAAAACTGCCGGAGATGTTATTGCGGGCAGGCTACGGGCCTCGTTGTTACACCCAATTGTTTCCCTAGCCTGAACATGAAATAAACATTTTCATGACCGTTTAGTGCTTTGAAATGTTTTGGAGAAAAACCTTCTATTTGTTGTTTGTTGTGCATAGAACGCATGTCTGTTTCCGCTTTAGAATACCACCGAAAAACGTGTTACGATAGGCGCGCCATGGGAGGCCGTGGCCTGGATTGGGCCAACCAGCCCGATGTTTTTAAACGCTATCCAGGGCTGGACCCCGTTTCTTTGCCTGTGCCTGAAGGACAGCCCCGACACCATCTGGGTGCTTTGCTGCGGTCCCGTCCGAGATCCGACCACACCGAAGAGATAACCTTGGCCCGGCTTTCCGAGATCATCCAGTTGACCCACAGCGTGACTGCCAAGGCCCGACATGGAAGCACGGATTTTTATTATCGCAACGTGGCGTCGGCCGGCGCCCTATATCCGTTCGAACTCTATGTCGGCGTGCAAGGCGTGACGGGTATTAGAGACGGGCTATATCACCATACGCTGGGTCTGGGGGGATTAACTCCTTATTAAAATTATAGCCGCTATTAATAGCAAAACGCTCGTTATAAGAAAATTCCGCCCCAACAGCAAATCCGCCTTCCTCGTCTCGCACTTTTTGATAATCGGAAATAATCCGAAGCTGAAAACCATTGTGTTTACCGAGATAAAGGCCCGCTCCCACACGCCATGTTTGTGGGAGCGGTGTGCCCACCATGTCAAATTTGATATTCTTACCAATTTGTGTTAATGCACATCCGACTGACAAAATTCCATAATCAAAAATCGGATTACCAAGTCGAAATCTGGGCGATTGAGCTATC
>CAZEZQ010000393.1:0-3132 GCA_964516245.1 uncultured bacterium
GGGTCTGCAAAGCGGAAAGCGCTGCTTTCCAGTCAACCGTACTGCCTGCCTGTTTATACGCACCTTGCCCCAGGCTTTCCAGCCAACCGGCCCGGCGATAATAACGCTGCAGGTCATACGAGATATGGTGAGCGTTCAGCCATGACGCCAGGCAGACGCGCCCTTTGGGGCATAAATCCAGCAGTTTCTTTAATTTTGTTTCTGAATCCGTAGTCATACTACGAATATACCATTATTTTTAATGTGAAGATAGCTTGTTCAGCGGGATATTTGGATGGTATTCTATATACGCTCTACAAGGCGTATATGGGGTAGGGAATTGATTAAAATAAATAATACTTTTATAATATTAAAGATGTATGATAAATAGGACTAGTCGTGATTTATGCTCTTCATGGTGAATCATGGGATGTTTGGTGATGAACTATGAGTCTCTCGATACCTGAACTCAACCTTGATCAAGTTCTTTACTTATCCTCTTATTCACGGTCTCTGCAAAAAATGGTTATCAATATTTGTTTGATCCATGCAAAAATGGATTTTTCATCATCAGCAATGTTGAATATCAAGACATGGTGAAAAAGAGGCATATTGAATTTACGAGGGTGGATGAATCAAATATAGATATGGACAAGGAGTGGGACATCGTATCGAGATTGACAAGGACAATGTGTTAGAGAATTTGATAAAATCAGATTTGATGATTGAATCGATGGAATCATTGCTAAACGTAAGAGATGTGTTGATCCATGTCGATATGGAGGGTGTAGATGCTGAATGAGGGAAATTTTTAAAGAAAATAGCCTTCTCTGAAAACAGGTTGAGATATGGAATGTATAATTTGGGAAATGTTGGGGTCGATCTAATTGAAGAAAAGGGAATAAAAAACAATGTAAATTTATATTATGATGTAAAAATGCAAGATTCCGAATCTTCAAATTTGAATATGGATACGATTCGAAAGGTTGTGAATTGCGGTGCAATACCAATTATAAATTTTATTTGTTGATATTTGCATAAACAAGAACCCGGCTCGGCAGGAGCCCGCCACGGCGCGTTTTTAACCTCGCCCTCCTAACAGCAAAATCCCTTAAGTTAATGACATTGCCTCCTAACCTCCCCCATTTCATTCTGATTTTTACCCACAAAATGTGAACCTTGGAATTCCCCCCTTAAGAAGGGGGGGACAAAAACGTCCCCCAAACTTGTGGGTAAAGATCAGATTTCATTGGGGAAGAAATGGAAAAGCAGATTTCAAATATTTTTGGTTAGTATTTGGAGTCACATTATCTTCAGGTTTAACAGGCACAATCTTGTTTTTTTATATTGCAAACACTTCATTGCAATGATATTCTTTTTTAAAAAGTTTGGAGAATCATTATGGATTTACGATTGGCGTATGGCAAAACAGGATTGAACGTTTCAGTGCCCGACCGTAGTTTGGCGGGTGTGATTCACATGAACCAGGCTAAAGCATTGCAGAATCCAGAGAAGGCGATTCATGATTCGTTAGCCCACCCTATCGGCAGTGCGCCTTTATCTGAAATTGCCCAAGGCCATCAATCCGCTGTGATCGTTATCTCTGATATTACCCGGCCGGTTCCCAACAAAGTGCTTCTTCCTCCCCTTCTCAACACCATTGAAGCAGCAGGGATCCCGCGAAAAAAAATCACTATCCTGATTGCCACTGGCATTCATCGTCCCAACTTGGGTGATGAATTGATTGAACTGGTGGGTCAAGAAATCGCTGAAAATTACAATGTCGTCAATCATTATTCCGAAGTCCCTGATAACCACGAGCGTATTGGATATGTCTGCGGCGATATACCAGTTGATCTGGACAAAATCTTTTTGGAAGCCGATTTGAAAATCACCACCGGGTTGGTGGAACTCCACTTGATGGCAGGGTATTCAGGCGGGCGCAAATCCGTGCTTCCCGGCATTGCTTCGCTCGAGACCATGAAGCACATGCACGGCTACCGCATGCTGCAGCAGGATGAAACCTGCAACGCCAAGCTTAAAGGCAATCCTTTCCACGAAGCGGCGGTTGAAGTGGCACGCAAAGCGGGAGTGGATTTCATTCTGAATGTGACTTTGGATGAAGACCGAAATATTACCGGCGTGTATGCGGGCGATTTGGAAGCCGCCCACGAACAAGCCTGCACCGATGTGGAACAATGCGTGACAGTCGAGATAGACGAACCAGCAGACATCGTCATCACCAATGGCGGCGGGTATCCCTTGGACAAAACCCTCTATCAAACCATCAAAGGCATGGTCGCGGCTATGGAGGTTGTTAAACCCAACGGCACAATTGTTATTGCCGCTGAAAATGATGAAGCCTGCGGCAGCCAGGCATTTACTGACTTGTTGCGCAAACTGAAAGACCCGATGGAATTCTATGAAATCGTCGCCGGTCCGAATTATGTCGCGAAAGACCAATGGATGATTCAGGAAATGGTGAACGTGATGCACCATTGTGAGATCTTGTATTACACCGAAGGCATTACGGATGAAGATATTCGAGATTATCTCTTGAAACCGATCTCTTCTGTTGAAGAGGGCATCCAACAAGCGCTGCAACGGCACGGCGAAAATGCCAAAATTCTTGTCATCCCCGAAGGTCCTTATGTCTTGCCCCTGGTCCCCGGCCAGCCGCGTAAGTTTTATTCGTGGCAAACCGCGAAAATTGCACAATAATTGGTAGGATTGGTCAATTGGTAGGATGGGCCGGGCTGATTGAAAGTTTGGATCACTTGCACCAAATAAACACGTGAGACATCCAAGGGTAATACCTCAATGTCTTTTTGCATCATCATTATGGATTGTGCTGGCCATGTATGTATATCAGAAGTGGATCGATCAAACCGGCTCCGCGGGAGCACGCCACGGCGCATTTTCAACGTCGCCCTCCTAACTCCTTCAGTCATCAAAATGCATTGCCATTATCTGCCATTTTCTTTTGGGCTTTCACTCTTCATATACCGGAAGCTTCATTGTAAAGGAAGATCCCTCTCCTAATGTGGATTCCACACACAACTCTCCTTCATGCGTTTCCACAATTGATTTGGCGATACACAATCCCAATTTATAAAAACTTGATTGACGGAAAAGTAAATGCAACCATCAATT
>CAZEZQ010000393.1:3142-5753 GCA_964516245.1 uncultured bacterium
CCGCCGATGTGGCGGGTGGCTTTGTTTTTCACGCGGAAAAATTTCTCGAACAGTTTCTGTTGATCTTCTTCACGAATCCCCATGCCGTTGTCTTGCACGGAAATACAGACATACCCGTCCTTTTTTCTGGCAGCGAGTTTCACATGACCGCCTTCAGGAGTGTATTTAATTGCATTGGAGACCAGATTGCCTAACGATTGCATCAAGCGCTCCAAATCTCCTGATAGTATTAAACCGACTGGCGCATCCTGCTCGAGTGTTTGCTTTTTTTCTTCGGCCTGCGGTTTGTGATTCAAACAAACCGAATCGCAGAGATACTTCACGTCCACCTTGCCGAAGTTCATATTCAGTTTGCCGGATTCGATACGGGAAAGATCCAAAATGCCGTCGATCAATTTCGACAAACGTTTAGAATTGAAAGAAATGATATCCAGATACTCATGCAAATGGCCAGGAACTTCACCCAATTCTCCAGACGACATTAAATCTACATACCCTTTGATTGAAGTCAGCGGCGAGCGCAGTTCATGGGTAATGATCGATATCAGGTCTGTTTTCATGCGCTCCAACTCGGCTTCTTTGGAGAGGTCTTGAATGATCAGCAAAAAACCGATGGGATTCGAATTCTTATCACGCAAATTGGAGGCGCGTAGGCGTAGATTTTTCTCCTCAAAAGTCAACTCTGTAACTTGCTCTACCACTTGAACGGGAGTCTTTTCTTGCAATTGCAGTGTCGCTGCCACCTGGGGGAGTAAATTCAAAAACGATTTGCCAGCTGTATCTTTTGGAAGATTCAGCAATTTGCTGGCGGTTTCATTGCAATGAATCATGTTCCCTTCCCGGTCGCAGCCCAAAAGCCCGTCTGCCATTCCATTGATGATGACCGAAAGTTTTTCTTTTTGTTCGGCCAACTGCAATGTCTTATCTAACAATTGATGGCTGACCGACAAGAGTTCATGGCTTAAGTGTTCCACTCTCTGGTCGTGCGAGCGTACTGTTTCTTCAATCTCTTCCAATCCAGAGGCCAACGGCTGCAAACTCATCACCAGCCAAACGGGTTCATGGACCTCTGTTTTGGGCAATTCGATCGTTCGAACTGAATATAGTTTTTCTTTTCCACCCACAGGGATTGAAATTTGTGAAGCGCGTTTCGATTCACCAGTGGCAATCGATTCTTGTATGATCGACTTGAATGAATCAGTCTGCCCGGTCCATTCCAATACATTGGAGCCGATCGCCCGAGGAAAGTGGTTCAAAGCCACTCTGTTGCAATTTAATATATTCCCCTCACGGTCAATCAGCAAAAGAGGTTCTTGTGAAATTTCCCATAAAGCGCCTAACGCGAAGGGTTGTACGTGTCCGCTCATAATCACCTATTGGAATAACCGGTTTTGATACAGCGTAGATACAACATTCCGGCAAAAAGTATAATCTACCGTTTTATGATACCATATCTTGGAGCGCAGGCGTCTCGCCTGCTCAATATGTATATGCAGGCGGGGACGCCTGCGCTCATGTTGATGCAGGCGGGGACGCCTGCGCTCCAAAAAAGGCTTTTTGCCGTATATTGTTAATAGACAAGTTCGAGAGCATCAGAAAAATGATTTCTCAACCAGGTTTCTGTAATTAAAGTGCGGGTAAGCACGTTTTGATACAAATCATCACGAAGATAGAGGGTGGGTTCTCTCTTTTGTGAGGGGACCGTTAATTGATGCAAATGTTCGAGTAGATCCTTGCGTTCTATTTTTTTTAAGAAGCGTTCTAATGAATGCCCCGGCAAAGCCGCCGCCGTCAAATTTCCACGAGGGCCAGCCAAAAAATGGCGAATGGTTTCTTCTGTAGAATAAAACGCGATCCAATCGGGCTCTTCGCCGGTTTCTTGTTTCCAATATTCGATTTGGGCTTTGCCGGCATTGGGCAAAGCAGGATGAACCACTCCCAACACACCATTCCATTGTTTTTCTTCATGAAAAACAATTTCAGCGTGAGGAGAGTTCGAAGGCAAATCATCCCGAAGTTGCAAAATGGGCCTATAACGAACCGTATTCCGATTAATTTCTTCTTTTATTAATGCGGCTTCTCCTTCTATACACTGAGGTTTGTGATTCAGAATAAATTCCACATAGGTTTCCAACGAATCCGATTTTGGAACATGAATCTGTAAATTATACCCAATATAAGTTGGCAAGCGGGATGAATACCATGAGTCGCGCAAAGAAGTGGTCAACATTTCAGCATCTGTTACAGAATGGATCCATCCTCCACGGTCTGGCCATAACAAGAAATGAAAATCCCCATTGATTTCTTCGTCGGAATACGTTAATAAAGGAGCAATTAACAATGAAAAGTTTATAAAGATATATATGTATTTCATCGAAGATCTCGTTTCGCTTTGAGTCATGCCGCAAATCATACGTTTGATAAAACGGTTTGTTTGTTTACAATGTAACATTTGTGTTTCATCTTGATATAGCTCGCCTTAGCGAGTGGGGTGCTCTTATGGAATACCTTGATGCAAGTTCTAAAGTTCTTATTGGTTATACGTACTATTTACGGAAATCAGAAGTCGTTCAATCAAACCGGCTCGGCGGGAGCCTCGCCCTCCCAAAGG
>CAZEZQ010000394.1:0-5724 GCA_964516245.1 uncultured bacterium
ATCACCGGGGGTGAAGTAATATTTTTCATAATAACCAGGATCGTCTGGGATATGCATTTTGCGGTACAATCCCGCAATTGTTCCATCACTATTCAGAATCGCAGTGGTATTATGATGCAGTCCCGGCGCCCGCTTCTCAAAAAGTGAAGCAATAATAATAACCTGATTGGCTTTGGCGATTTTGCCCAGTGATTCCGTACTGGGGCCAGGAATCGGCTCGGCCAATTCAAAATACTCAGGATTTTCCGACTGGCAAAAATATTGCGAACGAAACAGTTCCGGCAAACAGATCACTTCCGCCCCCCGCTCAGACGCCTGCTCAACCAGATTCACTGCTTTTTGCAGGTTTTCATCGGGATCGGTGCTCATGGCCATCTGAATCAGGCCAATTTGTTTGGTGCTCATGGTAGAAATGTTAAACCTTATAATGTTTTCGTGTCTTACATGAATTATCGATTATCCACCGTAATCCCAGGCCAATCATCCGTCCGAAACGGCGAAGCAGGCAACCCGGCGTGATTGTAAAGATTGGCCTCTTCAGGGTTGTCTTTCCACGCATAACGCATAGCCACCGGTTCGCTGATTTCCGGGCATGAAACCACGACCGTGTTCCCTTCGATCTGGGCTTCGGCTTCAACAAATTGCTGGTCCTCACCCGCGATGGTGAATCCCTGCAATTTCGCATCACTTGCAGCAAACATCAATCCACCGTCTACATGATCGAAATGAATCCGGATGGACTGGCCTTTAGTGCTCATCGATTTATACATGGGTCCGGAATAATTCAGCTCAATACCGTAATCTCTGGCTAAAGCATTAAGCGCAAGCCGCCGCCCCACTTCTTGTTTGTTGCGGGGATGAATGTCGTTGGGATTGCCGATATCAATGGTTACCGCCGTACCTGTATTTGGCAGTTCTAAGGCCATATTCTGCGCTTCCCGCAGTTCGGGCCAAGCGCCCTCCGCATTACCTCCGGCGTTAAAATTGGCCAATTGCACCCAATAAAATGAGAAATTTCCAATATTCCAATTTTTGCGCCAGTCTTGAATCATGGTTGAAAAGATTTCGCGGTATTGATAGGCGCGGCTGGCATTGGATTCACCCTGATACCAAATCGCGCCTCGAATTTGATACGGGATCAACGGGGCAATCATCCCATTATAAAGGCCGCTGGTTCGCCAACCGCGAATGCGGCTATCACTGGGCATGCGGGGCGGGGAAGGGATGTTTTCACCCGCCAATTGGGCCGCTTGGGCATTTTCCATCCACTCGTTAAACTCCCGGCGGTATTCTTGAACTTCTTCTTTGTACCTTTGCAAGTCTTGCTCTTGCCGTTCGACCAACATATGCAATTCGGGGTGGCTTCTTAAAGTTACATCGCTGGTCCACGATTCAGCGGGCGTACCGCCCCATGCGCTCATAATCAATCCAATGGGGATATCCAAATTTTGCTGCAATGTACGCCCGAAATAATATCCTACCGCCGATTTGTTCCCCACGCTTTCAGGCGAACATACTTCCCAATTGGCGTCAACGGTTTTTTGGGGCTCACCGGTAGATGTTCGGGGGACTTTGAAAAAGCGAATATTGGGATAAGCCGCATTGGCGATTTCTGCATTGGCATTATTTGCGGCGGCAACCGGCCAATCCATATTCGATTGTCCACTACACACCCAAACTTCACCCACCATGACATTGCTGACTGTTACAGTGTTCTCACCCTGCACAGTCAATTTATAAGGGCCGCCTTCGCGAAGATTTTGAAAACTCACTTTCCATTTGCCGTCTTCGGTTTCTGTAGATTTTCTTTGGTTTTGAATTTCAACAACAACCTTCTCACCATCATCGGCCCATCCCCACACTGGAACTTCCGCATCGCGCTGCAACACCATCCCGTCTGTAAAGAGGGAATGCAGTTGAACTTCAGAGAATACAGAATTGGCGAAGGTGAACAACAGAACCGTTGAAACAGCAAATAAAATTTTTCTCATTGTCAGACTCCCATTTGATTTTGATGTACGTTATAAGCAAATCAAAGAATTGAGTTCTCCGCAAGGTATAAGCAGAGAGAATTCATGCATATATAAAAAAAACAAAATGCCCAGTTCGCCGCGGCAGACTGGGCATGTGGGATAATGAATTTATCTTTCCCCTATTCTTCCAAGGCAGCTTTTATATCTTTTTTGATTTGCTCACCGGTGGGCACCACCTTGCTGCGATAGCGGTGCAGCAATTTCCCGTCTTTGCCAATTAGGAACTTCTCGAAATTCCAACCGATATCCCCCTTGAAATCTTTGTTCTCTGCATGGGTTAAATATTGGAACAAAGGTTCTTGACCTTCCCCTTTCACCACCACTTTCGAAAACATGGGGAAATCCACATTGTAATTCACTTTGCAGAATTCTTTAATTTCTTCATCGGTTCCGGGCTCTTGTTTGCCGAATTCATTGGCGGGGAACCCAAGCACAGCAAAGCCCTTCTCTTTGAACTCGTTGTGTAGTTTCACCATATCTTCATATTGCGGGGTGAAACCGCATTTGGATGCCGTATTGACGATCAGCAATACTTTTCCCTTGTAATCCTTCAGATCCACTTTTTTGCCATCGATAGATTCCACTTTGAAACCATAGATATTTTCCGCCTTTTTGGCATCGGTTTCAGATGCCAATGCGGGGAACGCAAAAACAACCATCAAGGCTAGTGCAGCAATTGCTTGTTTCATTTTCTTACCTCCAGCGATTTGTGTTTTGTAATGGGTACTATTTATTATTTAACCAAAATGGATTGGATGCAAATCATGGCGTATTAGTTTATGATGAGAGAATCGGTTGAGACAATGTCTCCTGTTGAGTTTACACCGTTGGATGGATTGTAAAAGATTCCCCCATCCGAATTCGGGCCAGCAATAGATGGGGTATTCAGCTTTTTCAAGGTTTCAGCCATAATCGCCCAGGGCCAGTCTGTATCCCGGTCTGGGCCCCAGCCGAACAAGAAATAATCTACATTGGCATTCTTAAACATTTGAATGCGGGCCGTGTCATCCAACTGGCCGATGTGCAAGGGGCCTCCATACGCCATATATTTGCCTGAATCTTCTTCGCCGCCAGTGTAAAACATATCTTGAAAGGCTTGAATGCCGTTCAAATAGGGGGTAGGCGTGGTGAGTACAATATAGGTTTGCGCGTTTTCAGCGTCTGGACCCATATCGATAGGAGCCCAGCCGTAATCCAATTTATAGGCAGCAACTCCGGTTTGAATGGTTTTCATATTGGCATATATATTCGCAAGTTTGGCGCGCAATTGGGCATTCAAAAAATTAGGCACCGCAATGGCCGCCAGTATGCCGATGATCGCGACCACAATTAGCAGTTCGATGAGTGTAAATGCTTTTCTTTTGAATTTCATATTTCCTCATGTAAAGCAAATTGTCTTGAATGAACAGGAGATTGGGGTGTGGTGTACGCAGCGAACGTTGTAGATTCGTCAATCATTATAGCCCGTTACCCTTTATGGGTACGAATCCGCGTTTATGATTTTCTGCCAAGCGGAGTACTATAATCGGAAATTGTAAAAACAGGAAGAGAGGACCAAATATGAAGAACATTTGGAACGCTATGCTTGTGTGCGGAATGCTGATTCCATCACTGGGATTTGCCCAGTCGGCGGATGTGCCGGAGGGAATCTGGGTGCGTCCTGGTTATGAATTGAGTGTGGCCATCAGCGATATCGAAGGCGCCCGCTTTATGAAACTCACTCCAGACGGGACTTTGTTCGTAAGCCTTCCAAGAGCCGGTGAAATTAAAGCTTGCAAAGACATAAATGGTGACGGGCTCTATGAAAAAATCACCACCTTTGTGAGCGGCCATCCCACAGCGCATGGGATGTATTGGCATGATGGCTGGTTGTGGTTCACTCAAACCCAACACATACAGAAAGCACGGGACACGGATGGCGATGGCATCGCCGATGAAACGGTAGAAGTCATTGGCGATGATGAATTGGAAGGTGGACGGGGCCATTGGTGGCGGTCCATTCTCATTCATAATAATAAAATCTATACCAACGTAGGCGACCGGGGCAATATTGCGCCCCCTCTCGATGATTGGAAGCGAAAAGCCATTTGGACTTATGACTTGGATGGCAGCAATGGTGAAATCTTCTGCACCGGTCTTCGCAACACCGAAAAACTGGTTGTACGGCCCGGTACCGAAGAAATCTGGGGCATGGATCACAATAGTGATTGGTTTGGCCAGGCGATCGAAGGCAAGAAGAGCCGCGGAGACCGCGACATACCACAACCTTTCACAGATATCTTTCCCCATGAAGAAATGAATCATTACAAAAAGGGAGAGTTTTACGGCCACCCTTATATTGTCGGTTTGGGACTGCCACGTTATGAATATATGGAAATCGTGGATATGGAACGCGATGAGGAACCACTCTCAAATGAAGAACTGGTTGAACTAGGCCAAAAAACGGTAACACCTGAATGGCTCGGCACTCCCCATGCAGCGGCCAACGCAATGGAATTCTATACGGGCGATCAGTTTCCCAGAGGCAAAGGGCATGCCTTTGTTACCTATCATGGTTCATGGAATCGCACAAAAAAAGTTGGTTATTCAGTCACCCGCGTCTTGTTTGAATTCGGCAAGCCATACGGAGAACAGGCTTTTGTTTCTATGGTAACAGAAGAGGAAGAAGTGTTGGGACGGCCGGTGGATGTCGCGGTTGAAAAAGACGGATCGCTGCTGATTAGCGATGATGGCGAAGGTAGAATATATCGCCTGCGTTACGTGGGCGGGGAGTAAACAATACTCAATGCGTTCATATTGCTTTTATGTCTTGATTGCTTGCCTAAGTGGGGGTCTGCTCGCATGTGTGAACATTGCCTCAGATGAACATTCCCATGTGGAAATAATAAAATCTTCACCCCAGCAAGTGCCGATTGACGATATGCAAAAGGGGCCGATAGCACTGTTCGAAGATGCCTGCGCGCGGTGCCATGGCCCCTTTGGCTCTTTTTATGGTGAAGAATTCGCCAAACTCGAAGATGAACATTTGGAAGAAGTCATCTTCGATATGATGATTGGCCCTTCGCAATTGGACGTAACCGACACCGAAATCGAAGCCATGACCGATTACCACCGTGCACTGAACGACGAACGGATGTTTGTAAGCATCAATAATGGCAAATCGTTAAAACAGAGCGAAGCAAAATCAATTAAAGGCGATAAATCACCCTCTTCGAACGTACTTCTAAAAAAGCAGGGAATAACCTATCAACCCAAAGAAAATTTATTCACCTGGGAATTGAAAAAAGCACTCTCACCCCCATTTGAAGTGATTGTCAAAAAAGAAAAAAAACAAGAATCCTTCCACTTCCCCCATCGCCAATGGAACCACGTGAAAAAGTAGGATGGGTCACGCCGTTTGACCCATCAATTATCTCGTAAAGCTAACAAACCACTCCTCCCCCAAGTTGGGGCTTGCGCGCCCTGGCGGGGAGGCTGGGAGCATCCAATTGTCTTTTCTATTCCTCCCCCAATGAAATGGGAGAGGTTAGGAGGGGGGTAAGAGCACCCCACCCGCCCCGGCGGGCTATATCAACAAGAAACTAAAGTGCTTCAATAATGTTTGCTCAACAATCCCCTCGCCCTCTGGGAGAGGGATAGGGTGAGGGGGCTTACTGAATAAACCAAGATGTTTCATACAAGGAGGGCGAGG
>CAZEZQ010000395.1:0-5720 GCA_964516245.1 uncultured bacterium
GTTGCCGTCGTCGCAGACCACCGGCGCCCCCCCGGCGCAGGCGCCGTGCTTCTCAGTTCACGCCATTGAATTTGAAGAAGAGATTCAAGTTACTGGTACATTTGAGAAAATTGAATTTGCCCGCAATACAGAAGGCAGTATAGAAGTGGATGAGCAAGGCAATGTTCATTTGGTCTATACGCTGCCGGGCTCAGGCAATCCACCAGACAATCAATTGATGTACCAAACAATCGTGAATAATGAACCGCAAAAACCGGTTCGTTTCGATAACAACAGTATCAATGCGGTTCATCCGTATATGATTTTGGATCACCAAGAAACTGTGCATGTGGTGTGGCATGACCGGCGGCATGCAACAGCAGCCGGGAACTTTTTTGATAATGTCGAAATCTATTACGATAAGAAAGAACAGGATGGTTCGTTTCAAGAAAACGATATTCGTATCACCAACACTCAAGCAGAACATTTGGGCGATAACGGTTTTCTCCCCCAAATCATTCAAACCCAAAACCGCTTATTACACATTGTCTGGTATGACTTTCATTTTGATGGGAGCGTGGCCGATGTCTTTTTGCGCACCAGCAACGAACAAGGCGGGTTTCCACCACAAGAAGGTATACAAAAAGACCGAATTACTTTCGCAGATCAGCGCAGTGGAGGCTCGGTATGGATGACCACCATGGCTGAACTTCCTGAAAATGCGCTCTATGTGCTGTGGGGAGAGCGGGAAGATTTTAGCGGTCCCTTCACCTTGCGGGGAAGAATAGTTGAGCCCAATCGTGAACTTTCTGAAATTGAGACTATAACACTGTCTGGTTCTAATTTCTTCGACCCGCCACGTATGGTATCCGACCCAAATGGTAATCTCGGTTTGGTTTATACGACAAGTCAAGATGCGGTTGAGGGTATCGCATTTCAATACAAAGCAATAAGAGAAGATTGGTCAGAACCATTATTCCTTTCCACTGGCGGGATCAACTCTACCCAGCCGGATATTGATTTTGACCAAAATGGTCATGCTTTTGTGGTCTGGCAGGAAGACACTGGGAATGGGATGCTCGCCGAGGTGAACCCCAATACTATGCAAGTCGTTATGCGTCAACCATTTGCAGAATTTCCAACATGGGTTACCACCCCAGTAATAGATATTAATTTAACTATTAGCAGGCTTCATATTGCATGGGTAGACCAAAGAGATATTGACACGAAAACAATACTATACCAGTCAAGTAAACAATCCAGTATTGAAGAATGGCTGTTCCACAGGAATTAATAAGACCAAATTTACCTCTCTATAATATGGTTAATTTTTTCTCTATTCTATATTGACAAGGTCATAATTTTAATGGATAATGTTCAGTAGAGATACAAATATTGTCTTAACATCGAAGGATTATTCAACATGGATCGACGTCAATTTTTTACTTTTCTATCCGCCCTTGGCCTTCCGCTAGTTGCTTCGAAAGAAAGTCAAACGTCGAACGAGATTGCCAGTTCAAATGGCAACTACGGCGTGTTGGTTGATGTCAATGAATGCATCGGCTGTCGCAAATGCGAATGGGCTTGCAATGAAGAGAACAACCTGCCCACCCAAACGTTAGAGTCGTTTGAAGACAAAGATGTTTTTGCGATGAAGCGCCGTCCAGATGCTGACCACTATACCATCGTCAATCAATATCCTGGAGCGGAAGATTCAGAGGGACCGCTGCATGTGAAATTCCAATGCCTCCATTGCGAAAAACCCGCTTGTGCTTCGGCTTGTCTGGTTTCTGCGTTTTCCGTTACCGATACGGGCTCAGTGATCTACAACGCAGACCGGTGTATGGGGTGCCGGTATTGTATGGTGGCCTGCCCGTTTCAGATCCCCGCGTATGAGTATGATGAGGCGCTGGCCCCACAAGTGCGAAAATGCATTATGTGCAACGAGAAATTAACCCAAGAGGGTGGAGCGCCGGCCTGCATTGAAATCTGCCCGACGCAATGCCTCACATACGGCAATCGGGATGAACTGCTGCAACTCGCAAAAAGAAAGATCGAAGAAGAGCCGGATAAATATATCGATCATGTATATGGTGAACATGAGGTGGGAGGAACCGGATGGATGTATATTTCCAGCGTTCCTTTCGAGCAAATCGGGCTTCCGAAAGTGGGCAACGAAGCTCCACCAGAATTGACCGAGACCATTCAACATGGAATCTTCAAAAACTTTTTGCCGCCGGTAGCGTTGTTTGGTGTTTTGGGGATGATTACAGGCCTATTCGGCAAAAGCGAAGAACTTCCCAAGAAAGAATTCATACCCATACAACCTCAGCCATCTGCCGAACCTGTACGGCACAAATTCTTCACACCCGGTGTCTATACTTTATTGTCATTGATGGGTGTGGGATTGTTTTTTGCATTGTGGCGCTTCGTGTTTGGCATTGGTTCAGTGAGCAATCTAAACGATCAATACCCGTGGGGCATTTGGATCGCCATCGATGTCGCCACTGGGGTTGCCTTGGCTGCGGGAGGTTTCACCACCGCCGCATTAATCAAAATCTTCCATTCAGAACGGTATAAGGCGGTGCTGCGCCCAGCGCTGCTCACGGCGCTATTGGGCTATACATTCGTCTGCCTGGGCCTGCTGGTCGATTTGGGCCGGTATTACAACATTTGGCATCCAATGCTGCCCAGCATGTGGTCTGGCAATTCGGTGCTCTTCGAAGTGGCCATGTGCGTGATGTTTTACCTGACGGTTTTGTATCTGGAATTCATCCCCATCGTGGCTGAACGCTTTCAAGGCAAAGTGAATTTACCCGGTGCGCTTTCCACTCTGAATCGGCCGGTGGATAGTTTGATCCGTTTTGCCCACACGGTGACTTCAAAAGTAATGATTTTATTGGTGATTGCCGGTGTGGTTTTGTCTTGCTTGCATCAATCTTCACTGGGATCGTTGATGCTGATTGCGCCGTACAAAATGCACACCTTGTGGTTCACCCCAATTTTGCCCCTACTGTTTTTGCTCTCGGCAATTGCGGTCGGGTTTCCGATGGTGATTGTCGAATCGATGATCGCATCCAAATGTTTTGGCCGCAAACCCGAGATGGATATCCTGGCTCCCCTCAGCCGCTACATTCCTATATTGCTTGGAGTGTACTTGGGATGCAAACTTGGCGACTTGGCGATTCGTGAAGCCTGGGGCGCGTTGGCAGAAGGCAGCCTGCAGTCCATTTTGTTCATGGCTGAAATAGGCTTGGGCGTGGCCTTGCCGATGGCGGTGTTGTGCTTCCGTGCGCTTCGGCAAACCCCGTCTTGGTTGTTTGCTGCTTCACTCTTGGTGGTATTCGGTGTGGTGTTGAACCGGGTGAATGTATTTTTAATTGCTTACAAACCCGTCTATCAAGTTGAAATGTACATACCGGCAATCGGTGAAGCCCTGATTACGGTTGGTTTGATTGCCGCATTGATACTCGTTTATCGGGTAGCCGTCTTTTTGTTCCCAGTGATTCCAGCAACTCATGAACAAAATCATTCATAATTGATATTGTTTGAAGGATACACATCATGAAACCATACATTATTATCGCATCCGCAATCGCCTTTTTGCTGTTTCCGTTGACTGGCTACGAACAATCGCACAGCCAATTGGACAAGGAAAAGATTGATTGCGCTCTATGCCACACATGCCTTCATCCAACAGAAGAGAATCCCTGCCTGGTGGATTGCCCCCGCGGGGCGGAAGATATCCTTCCACTCGAACGCATGGGGCCGGATGTGGTGATTCTCGACGAATTGAGCGAAGTGGAAGATTTGTATGTGCCGGTCCGTTTCAACCACGAAACACATGCGCACATGTCAAGCACAGTGGAAGGCTGTGAAATGTGCCATCATTACAACGAAAACAGCATCACGCCCTCCTCCTGTTCGGAATGCCATCCGATTGAGATTCTGCATGAAAATCTCGCCCAGCCCGGTCTCAAAGGGGCGTACCACCGGCAATGTATGGATTGCCATATGGAGTGGGATCCCAACACATCCTGCGAGATTTGCCATGAAAAAAAATCCGGCGGCCGTTTGAACGGAACCGCCACCACGTATTCAGAAGAGCGCATCTACCCCGAAGTGAAAATGCGTGATTTGATCATGTATGAATCGGAAGATATCGGTTCGGTTCCGTTCCATCACAAAACTCACGCCTACAAATACGACCGCAATTGCGGCGATTGCCACCAGCAGCAGGGGTGCGAAGTTTGCCATGAGCAAGGACTGGAAGTGTTGCAGCCAATGGGGGACCTGCAAATGGATGAAATGCACGATCAATGCTTTGTGTGCCATGAAAACGATGAATGCGAGCATTGCCACGGGCGCGATCAAAACGATGTTTTTGTTCATGCTGAAGACGTTGGTTGGCCGCTGAAAAAATATCACAACGAACTGCACTGCCGCGATTGCCATGTGAAACGCGGTGAGTTTACCAAATTGGAAAGCAACTGCAACAATTGCCACGGCCAAGGCTGGGATTTGGATGATTTCAAGCACCAACTCACCGGTGTGGAACTCGACGAAATGCACCAAATGGCCGAATGCAGCGACTGCCACGAAGAAACCTTCAAAATCGTGCAAGGCAACGCGTACCCCCAAACCTCAGAGATCAAAACCTCATGCATAAACTGCCATGACGATGCCGAGAAGTTTAATCCGAATACTGCATTTAAGAGCGAATCGTAAGTAAATATTTGCATATGAAGTCCTTATGAAAAAAACAATCCTTCGTCATAAATGATTTGACGAAGGATCGTTTTTTTGATCCGTTTGTTTGTGAAAGTTGAGATGTTAATTGATATTTTTATACCTGATAATCAATGAAACAATTTAGCTCCAAAACTGTTGCATACCCTTTATTTGATCGACAGAATGATCAACATCCCTTATTACCTAAAATTCAAGAATTGCTGTGTGATAGAAGCCGCGATTGGAAGAGTAAACATTCACTTGCATTGAATCTAATGTTTGATTGGCGCATCAGTCAAAATCGTGAAAATGAATTATTGAAAAGTTTTGATAATTCATTCAAACTAGAAGATGTAATTACAGATCATTTTTATGATAAGGTTAATAAAAGATCGAGACCTGAATATCTTTTTCGAAAATTAAACGAGAATAATTTAGTAAATATTCCCCACACGAAAGTGCTGCCTTTCCGTAAAAACATAAAGTTGGCTCGTGTTTTTGATATATCCAAGTTACAAGGTGTATTTCAAGAATACAAAGATCGACAACCTTGGATTGATTGGCTAAAAGGCCGTCTACCAAATTATAATGATCAGTATCAAGACTTTTTGGATGAATATCTAGGCAATGAAAAAACAAGTAGAGATTTTTTAAATGACATTTTTGAGATGTTGAATGAAAGTTGGAAAACGAAACCATATCAACCAGCATGGGTAGTTTTTTGGAATGAGTTAATAGATGCCATACCAGACTATAAAACAAATCCCAAGCGTTGGGGCGAAGTAATAGGTACAATTTTGCATAAAAAATTACCCTCTAGTTGGCTGATTTTATTACAGTATAATGTGAATGACGCAGGAACTTTGGTACGGCCAACTCAGCTAGATGCTGGGTGGTTTCCTTACCATTTTCCTAGCCCGCGTGGTTTGCCAAAAGAAAAGGGCGGTTTCGCGATGGATTTGCAATACCCAACTAACAATAATTCAACGTTGTCCGAATTTATCCATAAA
>CAZEZQ010000396.1:0-5714 GCA_964516245.1 uncultured bacterium
GCAATGCAAAACTCGCCTGGGGGCTTGACGGAAAACTTTATGGTATTTGATGAAAGCCGTAACACGCTGGTTTTGTATGGGGGAAAAATAGGCTTTGACAGCCAAAATCAGCCTATTTATTCGGGCGATACATGGGAACTGAGTTTTGCTGGAAGTAATGTTTCAAACTGGGAATTTCATCGATAGTTGGTTCATCTCTAATCTTTGTGGGATGCTAATTTGTAGGGGCGGCTCATAAACCCGCCCCCTCCTACTCCAATGTCATTAACTTAAGCAGGAGGGCGAGGCTCCCGCCGTGCCGTGGCCTTGTACAACCGGCTCATCAAGAGATTCGCCCTCCCAATTACACTAACATATTTTTCTTACGTTAATGACATTGCCTCCTACTCAACTGACTTAGATAAATTTATGGGGAGCATCGGCTTCCAGCCGGTTTTTCGACGTGTTGACATACCGCCTGGAGCCGATGCTCCCCGAATTCTTGGCCTCATGATATATTTTGTATGAAAAGTATCATTGTAATGGGGTTGAGAGAAGAAATCTAATCCCCAGTACTCCCCTTAGAAATACCTAATTTCACTTATATAAAAGATTGAGAAAATGAGATATCTTTAATAAAGCGAATATTAAATTTGTGTAAAATAGCGTTTTTTCACGCTCGATGATTGGCGGTTTTAAAAATCGAATGATTAGGTCTCCATTTCGACTTTATCTATTTTTATCGATTTTTTTTCTTGTGTTGGGCTTGGTGAAAATACCCATGGCAGAAGACCTGCGCCATTTTCGCACCTGGATGGTGGAAGACGGCTTGCCCACATCGGAGTCTTGGTACGCCCGAATGAACCCCTCTGGCAATTTGTGGGGCACCTATATGGAACACGCCATAAAGATCGATGGCTACGGGGTGGAGGTGATCAAAGGGCCGGCCCGATGGCTGCCGTATTTTGAAACCCCAGGGGGCCAGTTATGGACTTTCATGAAAGAGAAATACAACTATGTGGGTTTTCAACAATACGATTATGAAACCCAAACTTGGGAAGAACATCCCATTCCCGACTTGGAATTGCACCAAGTTCCTAGACTGCGTTATTGGCATTTGTGGCCCTACGCGGAAGATTATTTGGTTTATGTGCATGAGGATGCCTTAATGGCTTATGACGCCAAGTTGCATGTGAAATATGAACTGCTGAATGTCAACCAAGCGAATTTGGGAAAATTCAAAGAACTAGCCCCCTCTCCCAAGGGTGGACTTTGGATTTCTGGAACCAATGGATTGATTTATGTCCCGCAACCTTACACCGATCACGAGAGTTATTTGAATTGGGATGAATATCTTCCGCCACAAGAGTTTGGTTATGAAAAATTTACAGAACCGGTTGCGCACGAAAATGGAAAAGTAGTGGCTTCGGCTTACGCAAAAGACTCTGAGAAGCAGGTGTTGGTTGAGTTAGATGATGGGCGTTACCATGTGGTCTTAGATTGGGGATATCGGCTTGTGCATGGATTCTATGATACGGATGGGGAATTATGGGCGTATCATATAAAACATGAAAAGTCAGATAAACCCCGCGCATGGATTCGCGCCAAAAACGGCGAAGTGGAGATTATTGATTCTGAGCGGGTGTTGACCCGAGGGATGTTATCGATCAATGGAATGGCTGATGGAACGTATTTTGTTTCCACCAAATATGGTCATGGCCATTATATGCCTCCCATTTGGAAACAAGATACGGAACTGCAAACATTGGATGAAGATTTTACCGATATCCATTCAATCATTGGCGACGAACAAGGTCGCTTGTTTTGTCACGACCGTTTTCGATTCGCCATGCGAGATGAAAACGGATGGAGTTTGTTTCCCTTTCCAGAAGGATATGAAAATCATTTAAAGCAATTTTCACATCTTAGTGTATTGCCGAATGGAAAAATCCTTATTCATATCGAGAAACGTTTTGATAAAACTCAATTGATGTTTTTTAATCCCGAGATCTGTGAATTTGAATTCTTCCCTCATCCTGAAAATCGATATATTGGTCGAATCACACAAAAAGCCAATGGCTGGCTTTGGGTGCAAACCTTTGAGAAACCGACTGGGCGATTTAGTTATCCTCCGTCTCAAATTGAGGTTTTTCAAGAAAATGAATTTGTTCCGCATTCGATGAAAAATATCGAGAATCAGGAACCGATACCATTTTTTCCTCAAAGAGTAACCGCCGATGGAACGATTTGGGCTAGCAATTACAGACATGGCATCTATAAATACAAAAATGACAAAATGCAATACATTGAATCAGTTCCCAAGACCTCAAAAGGATTTAATGGTTTTTTGGAATTAAACAATGGGCGCATATGGATGATTTGCTATGAGAACATTGGCCGTTCTCTTTATGAATATGATGGAGAAAAATTTACATTGCTGCGCGATCAACTGGAACTCGTCGATTCGATGCTTCAACGAAAGAACGGAGACATTTGGATTGCCACGGAAACCGCTTTACATTGTTACAAAAACGGCAATTGGATTACAAACAATGAAAAAGACGGTCTGCCAAAAGGCTATTACAACCGATTGTATGAAGACATTCATGAACAATTGTGGGTGGCTACCAGTGATGGTTTGGCAAGATACAATCCATCTGCCGACGCTGACCCGCCGCAAACCTTTCTCGACCCAAACAAAAATTCCACTCAAGTAGCGCCCACTATTCAACCACAAATTGTATTTGGTGGGATCGACAAATGGAAATACACCCCCGCGCATCGGCTCTATTTTAGCTTTCGGTATGATGGGGGTGAGTGGAGTTCTTTTGAAGAGCGGTCTTCCGCCACGTTGCCGGTTTTGGCGCATGGCGAGCATCAATTTGAAGTGCGCGCGATGGACCGTACCGGTAATATCGACCCCACGCCGGCTAGGTTTGAATTTGTCGTGTTGCAACCTTGGTATTTTGAAAACACTTTTTTACTTCTCATGGCAATCATTTCTATCTTGATTTTGTTGGTGCTTACACTCCATTTGCGCCATCATTACAATCTCGGGCAAGAGGTTTCGGTTCGCACTCGCGATTTACAAAAAGCGAATCAACGCTTGCGCCAACTTTCCACCGATATTATGAATGTCGAAGAAAAAGAGCGCCGTCAAATTGCTACAGATCTACATGACCGCATCGGGCAGGCGCTATCGATATGCCAGATTAAGTTAGAATCGCAAAAAGCCAAAACCAATTCGGACGAATGGCGTTCGTTTTTATCGGAGGTCACAAACTCGATTCATCAAACCGTCAAAGACACTCGCTCTCTTACTTTTGAAATCAGCCCGCCGGTTTTGTATGATGTGGGCCTCGAAGCGGCGCTCGAGCAATTGGTGATTGAAATGCGAAAGAAAACCTCTATGGCGATCACCTTTTCCAACGACGAATCCTACAAACCGCTATCCAATGAACTGCGAGTGTTTTTGTATCGTTCCACTCGTGAATTGTTGTTTAATGTCTTCAAACATGCGAATGCAAATTCAGTTCATGTTTCTCTTTTGCGAGAAGAAAAGAATCTACACATTCACGTGCAAGATAATGGGCAAGGAATGGATCCCAATCCGGATTTGTGGGAAGGTTATGGACTATTTCACATCCGCGAACGCATGCACCAACTTGGGGGCGCCATTAAAGTTTATTCTCAATCCGGTAAAGGAACAAAAGTCACTCTCATTGCACCAATCAACCATGCCTTAGAAAGTAAACCAGAATGAAAACAAAAATACTTTTGGCGGATGATCATGAAATTGTTTTAGATGGCCTGCAATCATTGATCGATAAATTAGATCATTGTGAAGTCGTTGCCTCAGTAAAAAACGGACGTGACGCTATTCGTTTGGCTCGTGAGTTCGTACCGGATGTTTGTGTTTTGGATATCACCATGCCAGAGCTGAATGGCTTGGAAGCAGCCAAGCAAATTAAAGAAACCTTGCCCAAATGCGCCATCATCATATTATCGATGCACAACGACAAAGGGTATGTTTCAAAATCCCTTCAAGCAGGTGCACTGGGTTATTTACTTAAAAACAGCGCCTTTCAAGAGTTAGAAGCGGCACTTCATAGTGTTCTCGCCGGTCGCGTCTTTCTCAGCCCCGACATTAATGATTTAGTGGTTGATGATTATATCGACCGGCTCACCCTCGCTAAAAACGAATCACCACTCACCACACGCGAACGAGAGATTGTGCAATTGGTGGCCGAAGGCCATTCCTCCAAACAAATCAGTGAAATCCTCTCCATCAGCGTAAAAACCGTCGAAGTGCACCGCCGTAACATCATGGCCAAAATGAACTTTCAAAGCATGGCTGACCTCACCCGCTACGCTATCCGCGAAGGCCTCACCTCCGCTGATTTGTAATATACTCCTCAGCAGTATCCAAAAATACACATTTTACCTTATAGCAATAGTTGAAATTTTCTCTAAAATTTAATCTTCCTAAACATCAATTTAATTAAACACAGAAGGAGACTTAAGATGAAAAAAACTTGTTGTTATTTGGTAATGGTAATGGGTATAATTGGTTTACTCGCGAACATTTCTTGGTCCCAGATGACCATCGAAACACCTGAAGAGGTGCCAAACATTGGCAGTGATTCAATTGAAGCCGAAGCGATGGAATCGTTTGATGGATTATCACTTTATTTTTTATCTGAAAGAGATGCAGGCTTTGGTGAGATATTTGTGGCTACACGAGAAAATGTTTCAGAGCCATTCGGAGAACCAAAAAAATTAGGTCCTAATATTAATGGCGGCAATACAGCACAAGGTCCACATATTAGTGCGGATGGCCTAAGGTTGTATTTCCACGATGGCTTTGCCAATAATCCAGATTTACCACATATTCCTGGAGGTTTTGGTGATGCGGATATTTGGATGTCATCAAGAGCCACCGTGAATGATGAATGGGGAGAACCAGTGAACCTGGGTGAAAATATCAATTCTGAAACATTTGATGGTGAACCTTCATTAACCGCTAATGAATTAATGTTGATTTTTGATTCTGAGCAACAAAATGAAGAAAACGATAATGATATTTGGATGTCAACACGTGATAGCATTGATGACCCTTGGAGTCCTGCAGTAAATCTAGGAGAACCAATTAATGATGATGGAGATCAACGAGGCCCTAGCATTTCTCCTGATGGTCTATTTTTGATATGGATGGATGTCCATGATCGAGATAATAGAAGGCTGAACATAAAAGTATCAACACGTGAAAGTTTAGATCAAGATTTTGGTGAACCATTTATATTAGCTGAGTTGCGAGAACTGGGGTATCTTGATGGAGGGTCACCATCAATCAGCTCTGATAAAAGCAGGTTATACTTTCTTGGCCTTTTAGAAAGCGGCCTAAAATTTGACGATGAAGGAAATAACATAGGTGTTGACATTGATATTTGGCAAGCACCGATTCTAAAAAATCTCCCTTCCTACGTCCATTTATGGGAAAATTTTCATTAATTTTTTCTAAACTCAATCCTGAGAATTCGGTGCTTTGGTATGGGAGACTCTCACTCCCATACCATTTTGTCACTTAAAGAAAATTTATATAAAAAAAACTAAATTCTGATCATGAGTTTATATGTTCTTCTGATATGTAAACAATGATGTGCCCATTCATTTCAGCTTGTCGGATGGGCTAAAAGCGAATTTGTTGTTCAAAATTCGCGTAGCCCATCAAGAAG
>CAZEZQ010000397.1:0-5713 GCA_964516245.1 uncultured bacterium
CTCGCAATAACGCTTTTGTAATGCAAGTGGATCAAGAACTAACTCAAGTGAATGATGGCTATATTAGACTTGGTAAACATTCTGTAAGTGAATTTTCTGTACCGGAAGGTACAATGGTCGATTCTTGGATGCTGCATTAGCGAGTCTATAGATCGACTTGTTGAGTGCAAGGTTTTATCAGTAAAACCTTGCACTCATAAATTTTTTTTTCATTTATCAACCATCCTTAATTTCGAACTTATGAATTATAAGTATCAGTTAGTCAATATCTTATCTTTGAATTGTAATATCTTTTAAGACGATCCGGCAAAAAGTAAAATCCAGCATTTTGATGTACCATATCTTGGAGCGCAGGCGTCCCGCCTGCTCTATATATAGTTGCAGGCGAGGACGCCCACCAAGGCGCGTCTATGACCTGCGCTCCAAAATTAACTTTTTGCCGAATCGTCTTTGGCTAGAATACGATGTTTTTCAAATGATGAATGAATCAAACTATTCAAGATTGGAACTTTATTTCGTTAAATTGAAGTTGACGATTTAGAAAAATATCAAGTATACTAAAATGTACATCATTAAGATTATTAACTAATATCTATTAGGTGATTCATGTTACAAATAATCTATAAATTTCTATTCGCATCACTAGTCTTGTCCCTATGTTGTTTTTACTGCAACGTTAGTTTTTCTCAAACGCGCACACTTTCTTTTCCAACCATTACTGCCAACCCAGGCGAAACGGTGACGGTTCCTGTATTGATAGACAATTCCAATGATATATTGGGAGCCAGAATCACATTTGAATTGCCTAATTTGTCTGAAGATTTTCCTTTGGAATATGTTTCTGAAAGTACTAATGGCGATGGGACACTTACTGAAGGCTGGTTGATCGTTGTCAACGATTCATCACAGAGTGAATCGCCGCAGAGTTTGGCCGGACTGGTATTAATCGGCGGTTCTGGAATCACGCCGCTAAGTGGGTCTGGTGAATTATTCACGTTTCAACTTCGGGTGAAAGACAATGCCAGCCCCCAAACCGTTCCATTGAATTTTGTCGATAGCGGCCCGTGGGTAACGCGGATCAATGATGGGATGATACCCGCTACGATGGAAAATGGTTCGATTGAGATTGTTAGCGCAACGGGAACACCAACAAGTACACCGACTAACACACCAGTAACGGGAACACCAACAAGTTCACCGACTAACACACCAGTAAATGTATCACCTACTCCAACCAATACGTTAACTCCCACGCCGACTTCTACAGCGACTCCACCCGCGGCGACCGGAACGATAACGCCCACCCCCTCGATAACACCCACTCCCTCTATGACTGTAACTCAAACCCCGTCTCCTACGGCAACTACAGGCAATGTCGAACCAGAAGTACAAATCATCCAATCCAACCAACCTTTGACGGATGTACCGCAAAACACTCAGCTCACAGTTGAGGTTCAAGCCACTGATTTTGACGGGCCTGAACCTGTGGATATGAGTATTACAGATGATTCATTGATTCTTTCATCATCGAGTTTTCGTGCTAATAATGAATTCATTCTCACACTTGAGTTGGATACCAGCGAACTTGGTTTGCATTCGATTGAGTTGGTCGCTACTGATAGTGTGGCGGATACTACATTTTTGTTGGATTATGAAGTTGTGGATACAGAACCTACATCCACCCCCACCCAAACAGCGACTCCGACATCAACGGCAACGCCGACAGCGACACCAACATTTACTCATACCCCAACCCCGGTGGATTCACCCACTCCAACCTTCACTTCAACGCCGGTCCCACAGGCCCCTCAATCGGTGAACGCTGAATTGTTATCGCAAACACAAACCGAGGCAGAGATTGAATTATCATGGTCGGTCCCAGAAACGTATGAAACATTTGAGGCGCAAATATTCAAAAACGCCGGATTGTTTAGCGTTGTTGAAATTCCTGGGTCTCAGCAGAACGAAGTTTTCAACTTGGAGTATGCAAATGGCGATGCATTTGTATTCTTCATTCGCGGTATAAAAGCATCCGGCTCAGTGAGTCCATTTGCCTCCTCGGATGCCATCGTGGTTTCCACTGAACCGGTTGAGATATTGGAACCTGTGGCTCCAACATTTGTTCAAGCCGAACAAATAAATCCAACACAATTTCGAGTGAGTTGGACATCCAATGACAATGAATTTTTTGAATTGCATACTTGGAAAGACGGTATATTCATGAGCCGGTATTTCCGCAGTAAAATTCCAGGAAATCAGCGATCAATTGTTCTTGATTTTGCGCCGGGAGATAGCGGTGAGTATACGTTTTTTATTCGTGGCGTAAATCGCCGTCTTGAAACTTCGGCTTTTGCTCAATCCTTAACCTTTCCCATGATTGCTCCACCCACTGCGCCTGCCAATGTGATTGCTGAACTTGTTAATCAATCTACCGATTCGATTGATGTAAGAATTTCGATTACGAATGAGAATTTTGAATTGTTGGAGATCCACACTTTTCGAAATGGAAATTTTATTTCCGCTGCCGAATCGCAAGAGCCTCTGGTGATGTTGAATTTGGACTACGCGAATAATGATTTGTTTGAGTTTTTCGCCCGTGGGTTTAATGAATTGGGAGCCCCCAGTCCATTCAATAAGTCGAATGGATTGTTGCTTACGGATGTTCCCATTAATGAAATAGCCGCGCCAAATCAGCCTATGAGCGTTACGGCCGAACAAATTGCTCCGGCCACAGTCAGCGTTCATTGGAATTCGGAAGAAAATGCACGCTATGATATGCATGTGCATATCGATGGACTGTTTCGCTCTAGAAGAAGTATTCCCGGCAATCAAAGCTCTTTTGATTTGAGAGTTGGTTATCAAGATGGCGGCCAATACAGCATTTTTCTTCAAGGTGTTAATCTCTTAGGTGATCGAAGCCCATTTACTTCCACCGTTCCCATTGAGGTGGTTCCACCGCCAGCCCCGATTGATGTAGCAGTTACCGACAACTTGGCGAGCGCAACCGATATTATTGGAGCAACCGATTATGATGGAGGCACCCAAAACAGGCGTGAACTTACCATACGCTGGGATGTGGATGAAACTCAAATCGATTTGAGCCAAGTGATTATGTATCACGTGTGGATGGCAACCAGAGCAGATGCAGAGACGGAATTTGATGATTTTCAATATTTGGGTCAAACTTTGAACGAAGAGGGAATTGATACTTTGCTCAATTGGAAACAAGCCGCAACGGGAATAACCAACGCTTTCGGTATCGGGCCAGATTTTGGACAATACCTCTTCCGAGTGTATGCGATCACTCCAATAAATATGCGGAACATTGGGCCCTTCGAAATATCAGATCCGGTCACTCTGGTGCCGTCTGTGATCACAACAGACGCTTTAAGCAGCTTTGAAGACATTAGCGGCGGCCAGGATATCGATAATGCTACTGAAGAGAATGTATTAGCGGTTCGTTGGAACTTGGACGATAGCAATCTTGTCGATCAAAGTGGGGCGCCTATTAATACCGAGAATATCATTGATTTTCATATCTGGGTTGAAGCCAATGGCGCGAATCGCGCCTACCTGGGCCGTACGGCCGATCCAAATGCGGATTCATTCTTATGGTCATCCAACCAAGTGGAAGTCGCGCCCGAATTCGCAGCCGGTCCACAGAACGGTTCTTCGTATCGTTTTGCGGTTTTTGCTGTAACCAATCAATTTTTCCCACTGGATGCCGAACCGAATCTTGCCGGAAACCGAAGAAACGCCGGGCCTATATTTACCAAAGGCGCTGTGGATTATGTCAGTCAATAGAGTTTTATTGATTTTTTGGCCAAGAAACTGGATTGTGTTAAGAAATATATTTTATAGGATGTGCCTACTTTGTTATTGTTCCCTTCGATGTGGATTTAACGTACGCATTTTTTGAGATTCGGCAAAAAGTCCGAACTAGAAAACAACTACACAATATACAGTAACGCGGCCATCCAACCTGCACTGTATGTTGTTGCAGGCGAGGACGCCTGCGCTCCAAAAAAGACTTTTTGCCGAATCGCCAATTCTAACAGTTGAGTATACCGTTAAAATCGGTGTTGTAAAATTTCACTTTTCACTCCTCACCAATCACTTTTAATTTGGGGTTATCGTTTCTGAGTACATTCTACTCGGCAATATATATCCAGTTACGTTGATCATCAGGGTGATCTTATTATTGAATTTATAAAATCATCGAAATCGATACATTTTAACTGTAACGATTCTATCATGAATATATCATTATTATTTCATTTCAAAAGTTGCTTTACTTAATTTTGTTAGCAATGAACTTGGTACAAAAATTGATATTTATGCCATTTTAATTAATTCTTTTAACGATGATTTTAATATTTTATTCAAGAAATATTGTTTTTTAGAGAGGTTTTGAATGATGCTCTCAACCAACGACAAGATTGTTAAAAGCGAACGGCAAGTATCGTGCGAATTAAATGATGAGGTCGTCATACTTGATCTAAACAATGGAATTTACTATGAGTTGGATGAAGTCGGCGCACGAGTTTGGAATATGATTCAAGAACCGTCGACTCTATCGGAAATTGTAAATTCTATTGTCGATGACTATGAAGTGAGTTGGGATGAATGTGAACGAGACGTACAGGAATTAATAGATGAAATTGCTGAAAAAGGGCTTGTCGAAATCAAAAAGCATTAAATGTTTCTATAAGTTATTAAACTTGCCTATTGGAGAAAAATATCTTCTTTTCCAAGCCGGGGTCTTGCTGTGTACAAGCCGCTTAGCATTGAGCTTGCTTCCATTTCAAACGTGGAAATCGTGGCTGCTATCCACGTCTAATACTCCAATCAAAAACACTCATTCATACTCCATGGAAACCATTGTGTGGGCGATTCAGGTTGCAAACCGGTTTATCCCTAATTCAACATGTCTTGTTCAGGCAATGGCGTTACATGCCTTGTTAAAAAAATATCATTATCCATCTGAAATACAAATCGGCGTCAAGAAAAATACAGAAGGTAACTTTGAAGCCCATGCATGGGTGACCAGTTTGGATCAAATCCGAATTGGGATAACGCAGGATTTACATGAATATAAGCAATTGCCATTGAATATAAATAGGTTGCACCCAAACACTCTAAAAAATATGTGATTCAAGTTGCCGTAAGCCAACTGAAATCAAATCATCCTGGAGGTAAATATGCAGAGCAAAAGGGAAGAAAAGACAAAAAAGCAATACCAAAAACCCAAATTTGTAATTCGAGGCACGGTTGAAGATTCAACCTTGCAAATACCTAGACCTATTAGTCCATAATTGGTACGTAAAGGTATATTTTATCATTTTTTCATTTGTGTCAATGTTGAAAATAACATGATATAAATGAGTTGGCGCTGTATACATTTGTGTATGGCAGATGAATCTAGCAGAAACAAGTTGGCTTGCGGCATATTTATCTTTTAAATCATTGATTGCTATAGGTGTATATTTCTGAAAATATATAAATGAATCTCTTTTATTATGAATTCAACTTACTTTGCATATGGAATCAACCTCCAATCAGAATTGGCCTTCCCCGAACTCTACTGTGGGTATGGAAAGCCTGACGCCATATTGCGATTTGGCACCGTGGCCCCTCTCCCAAATGAATCAAAAGTAAAAGAAAGTATAATAGACGACTTGAATGGCGTAATACGTGTTTATTCACGTGAATT
>CAZEZQ010000398.1:0-1008 GCA_964516245.1 uncultured bacterium
AGGGGGTTAAAATGAACCACCCCTTACCTTCATTTATTTCTGAGCGAGAAATTCTCATAATTCACACGTAAGAATCTAACCAAATCATCCTTGCCGCAGCACCTTAATCATATTTTCTAAATCATTTCTCCGAACCCCGCCAAGAATTACAACGAATACAAGGTAAATAATGGCCCCTAATGGAATGGCCGCAAGCCAACCTACTTGTAAGAAATACAATGTACCAAACATGATAGCGCTTGATACAATCACCGCTATATAACGCCAGAATCCTTGTATTGGGCGAAAATCCCATAGAAAGAATAACATGAAAACAGTATAGGAACCTTGCGAAATCACTGTTACCACCGAAGCGCCATACGCTCCAAAGTAATAAATGGCGGGGATATTCAAGAGGGCGTTGCAGATCAGGCCCGTCGCGGCGCCGGCGAGGTTTTTGGTTTGCCGGTCTGTAGCATTGAGAATGGTCCCCAATAAAAAATTGGCGTAGATAAAGGGAAGCGACCAAAGCAAGATTTGAAATAAAGAGCCACCATCCAATCCTAACTCGGGGATCAAAAAAAGCATTAAGTCTTCAGACACATACAATCCCCCTGCGGCAATGGGGAGGCTGATCAAAAATAACCCCAAAAGCAAGTCCGCGGCAGTATTCACAAATGGGCGGTTTTCATGAAACAACTTGGAAAACACCGGATAGGCCGAAATAGCCAATACCTGCGGGAACAAAAAGAGTCCTTCCAAAAAACGGTATGGGGCGCGGTAGAGCCCGGTCTCTTCATCACCGCGAATCCAATTCACCATCACCGTGTCTTGCCGGTGCAAGAGTAAAATGCAGGCGGCAGATAACCCCAATGGCAGTGCCAGGCGCTGCCATTTCACACTTTTTTTCCAATCAAATGGAGAGTAGGGCCAGCCAATCTGGCGAACGATCACACCTGCATAAATAAAAAATGAAACCAATCCTCCTGCGGTATAACAAAGAACAATCAAAGGCAAATGGGGCAGTGT
>CAZEZQ010000398.1:1018-5690 GCA_964516245.1 uncultured bacterium
CAGTGTAAATAAAACAAAAAACGCCAATCCAATATGAATGATCTTATCGAGAACATTGGCCAGACCTTCGATACCAAGCCACTCGAAACTGCGAACAAACGCGCGCAAAAGCATGGTTAATGCAGAAATGAAAAAGTAGGATATCGCGCTGAGTATCAAAACCAGCGTATGGCCCGGCTGAGCGGTGAACCACAAAAATCCCCCCATGACGGCCGCACCTGCTATCGCGGCCCAAAACCGGTACACCATTAATGGGTGGAGTGTTGATTTCAACTCTTCCCGTTTTCTCGCGATGGCTCTAGTCACGGTTTGTTCCAGGCCAAAATCGAGCAAAACGCAAAAAATGATCGCCATTTCAATGAAATATTCGATCCGGCCGAAACCTTCTTTGCCCAGGATATCGACGGCATACACTGTGTAGACCAGTAAGATCAGTTTGCACAAAATGCCGCTCACGGTGAGTATGGTTCCATATCGGGTAATGCGGCGGCCTATGCCAGGGTCGGCTTGTTGGTTCATGCGGTTATTGGTCCAAAATGGTATGGTAGAACTCACAGATTTCAGCGGCGAAACGGGGCCAGGTAAAGCGCTGCAAAGCGCGCTCTTTTCCCGCCTGGGCCAGGCGGTTTCGTTCTTCGGGATGGTGATATAAGTATTGCAATTGTTGTCTCAGGCTGTCTGCCGAATTCTCTTCAAATAGAAGTCCGGCACCACCGATTACTTCGGGAATGGCCCCGCTGCTCGAACCAATCACGGGCACTCCCAAGGCCATCGCTTCAATAAGCACCCGGCCCAATTGTTCTTGCCAATGTTGCACTCTTCGGGATGGGAGAACCAACACATCCATCTGGCGAATGAGATGGGGGATTTCATTTTCAGGCCTCGCTCCATGCCAGGCTATACGTGAAACCACATTTAAAGCTTTGGCTAATTTAAAAAAAGATGGTTGATGCTCTCCCTCTCCCACCAGCAACAAGCGGCATTGTGGCATATCCCTCATAGCATGTATGATAAGATCCACCCCTTTCATTCGCAGCAAACGGCCCACAAAACCGATTGTGAAGGTATCCTGATTCGAAATCGGTTCAATACCGTCATTGAAAAAAAAATTTGGAATGCCATAAGGCGCTACACAGACCGGTTTTGAATATCCTTTTTGAAGAAGCACTTTTTTAGCGCCTTCGGTGGCGCATACCGCCCCATGCGAAGACTTGTGCAGATGTTTGTCGATTTGCCGATATAACGGAGACAGGCGTGAAGGATACACCCAGGGGCGGTAAATGTTTTCCCAAGTGTAAAAAAGCAATTTCGCTTGCGGGGCAATCTTAGGCGCAGCAAGGAATGTTTGTGCTGAACTGAAAGCCCAAGGCTCTTCCAATAGTTGTATAATGTCTGGCCGGCTTTTTTGAATTGCGCGAACGAGGCCGCGGGTATAAAAGTGGCGCGCATAATAATCTTTGAAAACCACTTCGCCAAAATGTGGAGTATACGCGGTATCTTTTCCAGGTTTCCACTTTATGTGCCGTCCATTCTCTATCCAATGGCGGGGGCCGAATACATGCAGTTCCACACCATTTTGTTGAGCCATGTTTTCATGCCGTTCGTGTGAACTGGCCAATCCGGCAGTTTTGTCAACGATCAATATTCGAGGCATACACTTGTTCCATTGATGAATTCTTTATCGGGTGGATTATAGAAGTTGATTTGTCCGGCGTCTTCATGTTGTAAGAATTGTATCCCCACGCCATAATACATCCAAAATCGGTAAATAATGAATCCTATGACTTCTACCCAAAGCCCATTTTTTCAAAAAAATATCGATGCCTTACAACGCAAACAGCCGCAATTGGCTTCTCGTTTGATTCAACTGCCAGACAATCCCATGTTTTTTTTCGCTCAAGGGGGTGATGGTTCTCCTATTATCGGACTGCGCTTGGAAAATGGGAAAAATGTCGCTCTGTGCGATGCCAAAACTCCTGGTGTGGAAGCCGAAGATTGGGTACTAAGTTTGGGAGAACCCATGCTCAAGGGCGGCCACACAATCCTGCTGGGCTTTGGTTCAGCCTATCACCCGCATGCATTCTTTCAACTTTCCGACAACAATACGTTTCTATGGTTTGTTGAACCCGATCTGCATATGTTTAAATATGCCCTGCATCTGATGGATTATACGCTATTAATTTCTTCACCTCGCACGGGTATTGCTGTCGCCATGCAGCCCGATGAAGTCACACGGCAATTGTTTGAAGGTCCCACACGCCATCGTATGATGACGCAAGGGGTTCAAATGGCTTTTCATGGTGTTGCAGCCCATTTGTACAAAGATTACATTCGCCAATTGCAATCCACAATTACCGAAGCCGTTCAACTCAATGAATTAAAATTTCGTACCTCAGAACAACAGGGCAAAGAGGTATTGCAAAATTGCCTATCCAATTTGGAGGCCGTATTGCAAGGGTCTCCATTTTTGTATCTCCAGGGCAAAGCAGCAGGAATGCCCGCTTTGGTGGTTTCACCCGGCCCCAGTTTGGAAGAGGCGCTCTCTTTTATTAAGAGAATAAAAAATCAAGTATTGATTGTCGCGGTAGACACGGCGCACCGCATTTTGCACCAAAATGGCATTGCTTCAGATTTTGTAGTCAGCCTGGATTATACAGAACTTAACGCGCGCCATTTTGAAAGCATCGGGCAAGAGGATGCCTATTTACTTGCATTTCCAGGAGTGAATCCCCAAATTCCCAAAAAATACTTAGGCAGAACCTTTTTTTACGATCACCTGGCCAATATCAAAAAAGAGCCCGGCGCGACTCTGCTGTTTCACAATTTGAAATCGATTGGCCCCTTGGGCTCGTTGATCTCGTATGGTTCTACCGCCCATGCGGCCTATCATGCCGCTCGCTTGATGGGGTGTACCCCCATTGTCTTGGTTGGAAACGATCTCGCGTATCCCAACGATAAGCATTATGCCACCGGAGCCTTGCAAAATGAATTGGAAAAAGATGAAGGCTGCATCGAGCGTCTTGAAGTCCCTGCAAATGATGGAAGCACGGTAATCACCAGAGGCATTTACAAAAGCTATTTGGTCGATTTTTCACCGCTCATTCGAGCCACGGCTGGCAATGTGGTGAACACAGCATCTCGGGGGGCAAAAATTGAAGCCTGCCGTTTCGAAGCACTCGATCAAGTCATAAAGCAATTTTCTTTACCCATCGACAAATCGTTCATCCAACAATGCTCAGTGCGTAAATTAGAAAATAAACGCAGTGCTTTAGTGGAAGAACTGAAACAGATTTCACGCTTGTGCAGTGAAACCAGCCAGGAAGTCAAGCGATTGGCCAAAAAGATCCGCTATCTCGATCCGAACGATTTGAATTTCCACAATGAACTCATGAAAACGGTGAAAGCCTTTATCCAATTGAATCAACGCGAAGGTTACATGATATTGGATTTGGCTTCCTCTCTTTGTTCGCGCTCCATCGTATCGGTAATCGGTCAATTCGGCGATGCCGGAAGGTTTAGCAGAAATACGCCTGAGAATTCTCGGCAGATCCATCAAAAAATCAAAGAATTGATGAAAGATATCGACGAAGCATTAACGTTAATCTCTCGCAGCATCAATGAAACTTTGCGTTCATTACCCAAACCAAATTCAAATTGATTGGATGGTATCATTTCTTTACTCATGTTGACAGGACACGGGTTATAGGTGTAAACCCCTCATACCTCAACATTAGCCAAATTGAGTGCTAGTTTCATATAACTGATATTTCGGCCGTATACTGAAAACAATTCTCGTATCGTCTATTTTTTTCCGTTATAAATAAATTTATACTTGGAACTTTTATTCTTGTGTGTAAAATTTCAAATAGGAAATTCTTATTTGTTATATGTATGCGGATGGCAACTCTCCATACTATTTTAGGAGCGGTATTATGGCTGATGAACGCCGTATGTTTCAGCGTGAGAAGGTTGGAATCACATTTATTTACAGTTTGGATAAGGGGGATTCATTGTCTGATGGCGATTGGGAAGAAGCGGTCACGGATGATATCGGTCCAGTATTAGTAGGGGGAATGGCCTTCTTTTCTAAAATGCCATTGCAGGTCAACCAAAAAATCCGCATTGCTTTATTTATGGATAAACATTTGCGGGAAGTATGGTTGAAAGAAAATGAAGGATTTCCGGCTGTATATCATGGCCGGGTATGCCGCTGCGAAAAATACGGCGTCGCCAATTATCGAATTGCGGTTGAATTTAAAGGATTTGAAAACAGTGTGGAAAATATAAGCGCCGTGAAAGAATCCTCTAAATAATGGATCAATAATCTATTGGGAGTTTGCCCCGCAATCCCATCCATGCGTAATATGATCTTTCCTACAATGCCCGTAATAGCAGTACATGCCTGATCGTATCTGGATGTTTCCGCTGCTCCATCATTCTGTCCCTTTGGAAGGCGAATTGCCGCTGATACCATACTTCTTTACTTGAAGTACGAAATCTCTACTGACGCTTCGGCAAAAAGTATGAGTTAGCATTTTATGTTGCCATATATTGGAGCGCAGGCGTCTCGCCTGCATCTACATAGAGCGCAGGCGTCTCGCCTGCATCTACATAGAGTGCAGGCGAGACGCCTGCGCTCCAAAATTAGACTTTTTGCCGCTTCGTCTCTACT
>CAZEZQ010000399.1:0-5687 GCA_964516245.1 uncultured bacterium
TTCGTCGTAGGCCAAAGTGGCTTTTTGGCTGAGGGTGTGCACCCCACGATGGATATTAGAGTAATAGGTGCTGTAGATCTCTTCGAGGCAATCGATGACCGCTTGCGGTTTTTGCGTGGAGGCGGCATTATCAAGATACACCAATGGTTTTTTCCGCACCTGCTGCTGCAATATGGGGAAATCGCTGCGCACCCGTTCCACATTGAATCCTGTGGAGGTCATAGAATTCTTGTTGTCCTTTGTATAAAGTGCGGTAACCGCGCTCATTATGGCTCCTTGTTATTCTTTTTCAAAGCTTCGCAATGGAAGTTGTGAAAAGAGGATCTTCTGCAGTTCGTTTTGAATCGCTTCAAGGGGAACACATTGTATGATCTCGCTGGCAAAGGCATGAATCAACAGCCCTTTGGCTTCTTCTAGCGGAATGCCGCGAGACCGCAAATAGAAGAGTTTGTCTTCATCCAACCGGCCAGTGGTGGCCCCATGAGTACATTTTACATCATCCGCATAAATTTCGAGTTGCGGCATGGTGTTGATGTGAGCGTCGTCAGACAACAACATGGCGTTGTTGGATTGTTTCGAGTCGGTTTTTTGAGCATCCTGCGCAACATAGATTTTCCCCCGGAATACGCCGCTGGCCTGGTCATCCAAAATGCCTTTGTATAGTTCCCAACTGTTGCAATTGGGTTTGGCGTGTTCGATAAGGGTGTGATTTTCCACATGCTGGTTGTCTTTGGGCATATACAGGCCGTTCATGGTGCACATAATGTCTTCGGCGTCGAGTTTGGATATCACTTCGTTGCGCGTAATCGCGCTCCCAAGCATTACCGATTGGGTTTGGAAGCGGGACGCATGTTCCATGTAGATTTGCATGGATGAAATGTGATAACTGTTCAGGCTTTCGCGCTGAATGCGGCAATGTTCCAAATCGGCGTTTTCGCCGACCACCACTTCGGTGAGGGCATTGGTAAGATAGGTGTCATCGCCCAGGCCGATATAGCTTTCCACCACGCTGGCTTTGCTGCCGCTGCCGGTCACGATTAAGTTTCGGGGATAACTCAGCGCCCTCCCGTTTGGCGATGTGGTTACAAACAAAATGTGGATCGGCTTTTCAATTTCGATATCGCGGGGGATGTAGATGAATGTCCCATCTTGAGCGAAAGCGGTGTTTAATGCCGAAAAAGCATTGGTTTCATAACTGCCCATGCGCGAATAATAAGGTTCAAGCGCATCGGGATCGTTTTTCAAAGCATTGGCCAAACTGTCGATCTTGATTTCTTTGAGTGAAGAATCGACAGACGAAAGTTGTGGGCTGTAATGCCCGTTCACGAATACCAATACGTGGCAATGGCGGGAGAAACTGTATTCTTCAATTTGATCGGAAGTCACCCCGGTGGGCGCTTCTTTGGCCGTTTCAAACGACTGTTCGAGTATGGGGCGAATGTTGGTAAACCGCCATTCTTCCACTTTGCGATGGGGGAATCCAATATCTCTGAAATAAGATGCCGCTTGTTTCCGCAATTCAGTCATCCATGTGGGTTCATTGCCCGCGGTGTGTTCGATATAGGGTTCAAATGCCGACAGATATTGATCTTTGGCTTCTATAAGTTCAACCATGGGTACCTTTTCCTTTCCAATGCTTGGTGATTGGCCGGTTGTTACGCACCGACCGCTTCGCCCATATGTTCTTCGATCCAGGTGTACCCTTTGTCTTCGACTTCGAGGGCAAGTTCGTGTGTGCCCGACCGGATAATCTTGCCATCTGACAAAATATGGACAAAATCAGGGATCAAGTAATTCAAAATTCGTTGATAGTGCGTAATGCAAACAATGGAACGTTCTTCGTTGCGCAA
Source organism: uncultured bacterium (assembly GCA_964516245.1). Taxonomy (GTDB): domain Bacteria; phylum Hinthialibacterota; class Hinthialibacteria; order Hinthialibacterales; family Hinthialibacteraceae; genus CAZEZQ01. The sequence continues at coordinate 1,851 of CAZEZQ010000399.1, forward strand.
GGCGTTGACGCCATTGGCAACGATCCGCAATGCGTCGATATCCAAGCCGGAGTCGGTTTCATCCAAGACACAAAAACGTGGATTTAGTACCGCCATATGAAAGATCTCATTGCGCTTCTTTTCGCCGCCCGAAAAGCCTTCATTCACTGAACGATTGAGAAGTTTTTCATCGAGTTCGACAAGTTTAATGCGTTCACGAACCAATTCGAGAAATTCGACTGCGTCGAGTTCTTCCATCCCTTTGTGCTTGCGGATGGCGTTGAGCGCAGTACGCAAAAAGTATGTGTTGGAAACACCTGGAATTTCAACCGGATATTGGAAAGCCATAAAGACGCCTTCACAAGCACGTTCATCCGGCTCCATTTCGAAAAGATCTTTGCCTTCATATAGAATCTCGCCCTTGGTGACTTCAAAGGCGTCATTGCCGGCTAACACTTGAGACAACGTGCTTTTTCCAGAGCCATTGGGGCCCATGATGGCGTGTACTTCGCCTTTGTTGACTTTGAGATTCACACCTGTAAGGATCTCTTTTCCTTCGATTTCCACATGTAAGTCTTTGATTTCGAGCATTGCCTGTTTCTCCGTGTATTTTTTATTTTCTGATTAGAATGTATTTCGAAAATTGATTGGCGGAATACGAATCTAACAAGAAGTTAGGAGGGCGAGGCTCCCGCCGAGCCGCCGCCCCCAATACTTAGGTCTTTAATGATTACCCAACACTGCCTTCGAGACTGATGCTTAGCAGTTTTTGCGCTTCAACGGCGAATTCCATCGGCAACTCACGGAAGACTTCTTTGCAGAATCCGTTCACGATCATGTTGACGGCGTCTTCTTCTGAAATCCCGCGCTGCTGGCAATAAAAGATTTGGTCTTCGCCGATTTTGGATGTAGTGGCTTCGTGTTCCACGTGGGCGCTGGGGTTACGCACATCGATATAGGGGAATGTGTGAGCACCGCACCGGTCACCCATCAACATGGAATCGCATTGGGTATAGTTGCGGGCGTTTTCTGCATTTTTATTGATTTTGACCAAACCACGATAGGAATTTTCTCCGTGTCCAGCAGAAATCCCTTTAGAAACAATGGTGCTGCGGGTGTTTTTGCCGATGTGCACCATTTTGGTTCCTGTATCCGCTTGTTGATAATTGTTGGTTAAAGCAACGGAATAAAATTCACCCACCGAGTTGTCTCCCTGCAAAATACAGCTGGGATATTTCCACGTGACCGCCGAGCCGGTTTCGACTTGGGTCCATGAGATTTTGGAATTTTCATGGGCTTTTCCACGCTTGGTGACGAAGTTATAAATACCGCCTTTGCCTTCGGCATCTCCAGGATACCAATTTTGCACGGTGGAGTATTTGATAGTCGCGTTGTCCAATGCGACTAATTCTACTACAGCAGCGTGAAGCTGATTTTCGTCCCGTTGGGGGGCGGTGCAGCCTTCGAGATAGGAGACATACGAGCCTTCCTCCGCCACAATCAATGTGCGTTCGAATTGGCCGGTGTTGGCCGCATTGATACGGAAATAGGTAGAGAGTTCCATCGGGCAGCGCACGCCTTTTGGAACGTAGACAAATGATCCATCACTAAAGACAGCGGAATTGAGTGTGGCGTAAAAGTTATCGGTATAGGGGACAACGGACCCCAAATATTTTTGGATCAATTCAGGATGGTTTTCTACCGCTTCGGAGAAGGAGCAGAAGATAATGCCCATTTCGTTGAGTTTCTCTTTAAACGTTGTTGCCACCGAAACGCTGTCGAAAACGGCATCGACCGCCACTCCAGCAAGCATTTCTTGCTCTTTAAGCGGGATCCCCAGTTTTTCGTATGTCTTTAAGAGTTCAGGATCAACTTCGTCCAAACTCTTAGGCCGCTCTTTGTTGGTTTTGGGAGCGGAATAGTACGTGATATTTTGAAATTCGGGCTTGGGATACTTCACATGCGCCCATTTGGGTTCTTCTAATGTGAGCCAATGGCGGTAAGATTTTAACCGCCAATCGAGCATAAAATCTGGTTCATTCTTTTTGGCAGAAAGTGCCCGAATAATGTCTTCGTTTAATCCTGGAGGCAATGAATCGGCTTCAATATCGGTATAAAAGCCGTACTTATATTCTTTTAGAGCCCCTTCAAGAATTGCATCGTTTTGGGAAGCCATAATTCACTCCTTTTTAGATATTTATATTAAGCATTCTGTAAAATAGGGTTCGTTCTTGTTTAAACTGTAACAGATTTCAAAATCTATTCAGCATCTGTAAGCGAAATCTACTTCGAACAGAAGATCGAAGCATGAATACTTGACTATGTCAAATGTTATATGAATTACTTGACTATGTCAACTAATTTCTGGGGGATTCTTAAGAAAAAGTTCATTTAATTAAAATAAATGAATGTAATCATGATCCATCTAGGATTTTATTTTTTAGTTTTAATAAATATTCAATGAGACAAAACGAACAAATTGGACTATTATTGTAGTATAACACTATAGTTGTTTTGGAGATGCAGCATGATTCATAGAAATTCTTTTAATGTTGTTTTATTAATACTAATTATCCTATCTTTATCTGTTCAAGTTCATGCCACCTCATTATCGGATTTTATTAAAGAGATTCAAAACCAAAAAAAGAGTGATCCTTATTTGTATTTATTAGATATCGATGTTCGGCAAAGGATACAGGATGCGAATGAGTTGCTCAATCAGCCGCTATCCGTTGCCGAGCACAAACAAGTACTTCAACATGCAGCCGAGGCGAGGCGGCATACACTTGATGTATGGATATTGATCGATTTTTTTGTTCAAGCGGGGCAACGCAATCTCGATCCAGCAGTAAGGGCCTATGCGTTTGAATGCGCAGCCAAAACCGCGCAAGAGCATCATATGTACGAAGATGGACGAAGATATTACAAAACATCTCATGCACTCATGCCGACACGGGACGAAACAGAGTGGATAGACCGCTTGGATATTTCTTACCAACTCGCTGAAGACCTTTGGCATGATGGCAGATGGGAAGAAGGGTTGCAGTCGTACATCATACTCGCCCAAGAGTATACTCACATCGACCATTTTCTGTTGCTCTTTACATATTTCGAAACCATACCTGTTTTGACCAACCAAATGAAAAAAGAAGGGGAGATGCAGCAGGTAAGGCAGTGGGTGGACCGATTGTCAAACTCAGAAAATCCAGGAGAGTTATTCGCTGCATCAATGATGGCACTGTTTATAGGAAATGAAGAGCTATCGGAGGCTTTGGCGAATAAAACCATTGGGATAGAAGATAATATCAAGTTTAATTTTTTATATAACGCCCGCAACATGTTGGTGTCTTATTCAAAACTCGATGCTGAAGAATACAAAACCATTTTCGACCGGATTTCTGAAAAACCGAGTCACGACAAATATTTAGCCCGAATCACCAGTATTTTTACCACAATATCAAGCATTTTGTTTCCAGGAAAATTTGGGAACAGTTGGATTTTGTTTGAAACCTATCTGAATTCGAAGATTTATCAAACGATGGAACGGAGGCAACAAATCAGTGATTCTGCCAATGCTCATATTTTATTGAACTATGCCGCCTGTTTGACGTATCACAATCGACGGGCTGAATCTCCCGCGTATTTGATACAAGCCTATGAAGAATATTCGCATACAGACAGCGGGTATCATGCCGGGATGCTGTTAGCAGAATATCATATCGATGAACGAAAATTTGATCAGGCAGAAAGCGTTTTATATTCCCTCCCGAAAAATGCCAAATTTGACCGGGATACCAATCCCCGGGCCAATGTGGTATGGGCCAAGTTATACAAAGCGAAAGGGAATTACACGACTGC
>CAZEZQ010000400.1:0-2940 GCA_964516245.1 uncultured bacterium
AATCCCCGTGTCTGCCCCGAATCCCCGTGTCTGCCCCGAATCCCCGTGTCTGCCCTGAACCCCCGTGTCTGCCCCGAATCCTGCATGAACGAAACTGAATACCATAGAACCTATGGAACTAAAAAATTTCTGTAATTGGGCTGCCCTTAACAAGTTCACGGGGTTGGTCCAAATGATTCAAAACTTCCTGGTGTGGATCGATCCCCAATGTAGAATAAATGGTCGCCAAAATGTCACGGGGGTGTACTGGATTTTCGATTGGTGTAGAACCGGTGTCGTCCGATTTCCCAAACACATTGCCCCGTTTCACGCCTGCCCCGGCGATCAATCCCGTATAACAATAGGGCCAATGATCCCGTCCGTCAGGGGCGTTGCCGTTGCCGGATGTACTCACACCCAACCGGGGGGAACGGCCGAATTCGCCAATCGCCAAAACAAGCGTATCTTCCAGCATCCCCCGTTGATCCATATCTTCCAACAAGGCCGAAAGGGCGCTGTCGAGTTTCGGGCAATGCAATTCACGCAGCGGGCCAAAGTTGGCCGCGTGCGTATCCCATGCGGTTTTCCTCGGGTCGCCATTCGCCACCGAGGGCCAGTTCACTTGAACGAAACGGGTTCCGGCTTCGATCAATCGTCTCGCCAATAGCACACTTTGTCCAAACGTATGCCGTCCATAACGGTCCTGCACCCTGTCCGGCTCCTGGCTCAATTCAAACGCATTGCGGGCACGCTGTGAGAGTATCAAATCAAACGCCTGTTCATAATACTGATTCAAGGCAAACCGGTCGGCAGTCTTTTCCAATTCCGGCATACTCTCATTAATCGTTTCCAGCAGGGTCGACCGCCGTTGCATTCGTACCGCAGGCACATCTTCCCGCAAACTGAGGTCATCGAGTTTGAAGGGCTGGTTGGGGTCTTTGAAAAAGTAATATGGGTCATACGCTTTCCCCAAAAATCCCGCAGTGCCGCCTTTGCCGATAACATCACTTTCCTGCATGGGCCGGGGCAATTGCACGGCGCTGAACATAGAGACTTCGGGCGGTTTAAACTTGGATATATACGATGCCATGTTGGGGTGATCGTTCGGCGAAGGCGGTTCCAATTGGCCGGAAGGTGACACTTTATCGGGAGTTTCACCGGTCAGCATTTGATACATCGCCGCCGTGTGGTTGAACAATCCCGCAGGCGTATAACTGACAGAGCGAATCAATGTCGCCTTGTCCATTTGTTTGGCCAATAACGGCATGGTTTCAGAAAGGTAGATGCCCTCCACATTGGTTTTGATCGCGTTGAACTCACCCCGAACGTTGGAAGGCGCATCCGGTTTCGGATCCCAGATATCAATATGGCTGGGGCCTCCCTGAAGGAAGAGCAATATCACCGACTTGGCTTTCCCGAAATGAGAAGCAGAGCCCGCATGCGAAGCGCCTTTGCTGTTGGCTTGCAAAGCCAAAATTTGCGGCAAACTAATCCCCAACAACCCTGCGCCTCCAATCCGCAAAAAATCACGCCGGCTGGGTCCGTCACATAATTGGGTTTGGCTTCCGGGTATGGTTAACATAGCCCCTGTCTCCCTTCAGGTTTAGCGGTTAAATAGAAATGCGGGGCTGTTCATCAACGCCCACAACAAATCCTGTGCGTTTTCTTTCAAATTCTCGCCTTCATCAAAATACGCCAAGGCGGTTTTGGTTTCATCTGGACCGGGCAAACGGGAAAACGTTGCCAGATACAGTTTTTGAATAATTTCATCCGTTTCGGCGTTGCGCTCGATCAACCGGGCAATTCGCCCATTGGGGTCGCCAATCGCGTTCGAGACGGTTTCTCCGTTGATCAAATTCATCGCATGGGCCAAACTCAGTTCACTGGTTCGTTCGCATTCACAGGCCGATTCGCGTTCAGGCTTTCCAAACAGTTCGAGAAAATCGTGGTTGACCAATTTACTATCCGGCAATTGGCAGGCGCGGAACCCTTCAGGAAGCCCCTTAAACTTTTGCGGGCTGCCGGTGGCGAGCGCAATCGAATCGAGCAACTGCTCGGCGGTCAAACGCCGGGGGATGGCATGCGAAAAATTTCTCGTATCGTCTTCATTCCACTGGTTGGTGATCATGCTTTGTTGATAAGTGCGCGACCGGCAGATGGTTCGAATGAGTTCTTTCAGATCAAAATCATTCTTGATAAATTCTTCGGTCAGAGCGTCAAGCAATTCTGGATTGGATGGGGGATTGCTGGAACGAATATCGTCAACGGGTTCGATAATGCCTTTGCCGAAGAAATAACTCCAATACCGGTTCACAATTGACTTCGCAAAAAGTGGATTCTTGGCCGAAGCCAGCCACAGCGCTAATTTCTCGCGTTCACTCTCTCCTGATTTCAACGATCCGTAAGGGACCGTCGCGGCTACAGGTTCGGCCGTTTTTGGATGATACATTTCGGTGTCGCTATATTTGGCGTAGATAATCTTCTCACCGGGTAAACTTCCCTCTTTGGCTCCGACATTGCTGAAAAACGCCCCCAATTGGTAATACTGATCTTGGGTCCATTTCTCAAATGGATGATCGTGACACTTGGCGCATTGAAAGCGCACGCCCAAAAACACTTGGGTCATATTTTCAACCGCTGTAGCCGGTTCATCATTCACCCGGTAAAAATTGGCAGTGGGATTTTCATAGGTGCTCCCTTTGGCAAGCAGCAGCGATTGCACAAACTGGTCGTACGGTTTGTTTTGCTCGATAGAGTTTCGTATCCATTGCCGGTATACCCAAACCCCCTTTTCACCCAAATAGGTAGAATTGCATTGCAATAAGTCCGCCCATTTGTTGGTCCAATATTCAACATAATCATCTGTTTCTAAAAACCGGTCGATCACGTTTTCACGTTTGATTTTAGACGGGGTTGGGTCCTGCAAAAATGCAAGAACTTGTTCGTGTGTAGGTGGCAATC
>CAZEZQ010000400.1:2950-5682 GCA_964516245.1 uncultured bacterium
CCGCCGTAAAAACTCTTCATCACTGCAAAGTTCAGAGGGGAGAATTTTCATGGCCTTCAATTTGTTATGTACCAACTCATCGATGTAGTTGTAAGCCACCGTTTCTTTCCATTCAAATCCAGACCGGTCTCCCATCACAATGAGTGGATGTGTACTGAAAACTCCCTCATAGCGAACCAGAAGAGCGGTCTCACCCCGCCGCACGGCTTTAACTGTTCCATTTGGAGAAACCGTAGCAACGTCAGGCACTGAACTGGAGTAGTTGGCCTCCCGGGTCACATCCCGCTTGATGCCATCAGCATATTCAGCCATGACTATAATCGATAACGTTTCACCTGGAGAATTCATTGTCGAAAAGGGCACGATTACATCCAGCGATTGAGCGCGTGGAGTGTTGTCAACATCAGAATTAACCCCTTCTTGAATCCATTGGCGAATCAAATCATACTCGCGGGAATCTTTGACGATCAATTGCCCGCCTTCATGAGGGATGCCTTGGGTGGGCTTGAGCAGCATTAAACTCTGTTCCGGCGCCACCCGGTTAAAACGCCTTCCGGATACATCCCGCACCAGCGATTGATAATCAAAATCAGGGTCGTACCCACGCAACGAAAGTTTGAATCCATTCTTGCCCTTGGCCGAACCATGGCAAGCTCCCGCATTGCAGCCTATTTTGCTGATAAGCGGCATGATCTCACGAACAAAACTCACAGGAGGTTTCTCTGCAGATTGAACGGTAACCGGGAGAGACAACTGCTGCTTACCCACTTGAACGCTTACTTTTGTTTCACCCATTTCACGGGGAGCAATATAACCATCATTATCAATAGACACGGTTGACTCTTTACAGGAAAGTTGTGAATGAGGAGTCACATCAATCCATCTGTCATTGCTGGTTTTTCCCAGCACGATTACATGGCGAATATCCCAGCCATGGTTCAGTTCCAATGTTTGTGGAACAGTTTTGATTTCCTCAATTGGAGGCAAATCATTAAGTTCAGCTGCGGATAGTGGCAATGCTGAAGAAATACAAAAAAGAACAATGAAACCGATCAAGACAGATTTTGAAAGTCCAAACCCATTTCTACAAATCCCATCATCATAAACCATTTGATTTCACCTATTTCTTTTGAGTCTCTTTATCATGAAATGCCGTTTGTTTTACAAACGGTGACATCTCATCAATCTGCTCGCCTGATTGAGTGTCGTAAAACTGAATCATCCCGTCAAAACCTCCAACAGCAAGAGTTTCATTGGTGGGATGAAATTCCAAGCTATAAACACTGATAGAATCCCCTTGCCATGAAAACCGCTTTTTACTTTCCTCTGTGGCATAAAGGTTCACCTTTCCTTGTATCCCACCGGCCGCAATCAGTTCACCATTAGAACTGAATCGAACCACATTAATCCCGCCCACAATCCGTTCATACTCCCTTACTAAATTCAAGTCGGTGTTCGGTTTGTCGCGGCGTTTTTTCCGGAACACGTTATACAAGCGTGGAATCCCATCATCCCCGGCAATCACCACCTGATCGCGTTGCGGGTGGCGGTCCAGGCTCTGTACGGAACCGTAACCCTTGTTGCTGGCGTTTATGTCATCGATAAACGATCCGGTCTCCGCATCGATTAACTTGATGGCCTTGTCACGGCTTCCGGTAATCAAGTGTTTGCCGTCTTGCGAAAAGGTTGTCGCAAACACCCAGTCGTCATGGTTTTCAAATTCCACCAACACATCCCCAAAAGGGCAATTCACGATCCGGGCTTTTTTATCGGCGCCGCCAAACGCAAGCCATTTTCCATTGGGAGAAAATGAAGCGCCGTAGAGCGTATCGTGTGATACTTTTGCAGACCGTATTCTTTGTGATGTGGGCAAATACCAAAATAAAAACTCGCCAAATTGCGAGGGCGATCCCCCCACAGCAGCTAGCATGTTGCCGTCAGGAGAAAAGGCGATGGAAGTAATTCGGTCTGATTCACACGGCAGCCGGCTTATTAAAGATTCGGTCTCGATGTTCCAAACCAGCACTTCGTGATAACCCGAAACGGCTAGATGCGTTCCATCAGGCGAATAAGCCAATGCCGAGATTACAGGTGCAGAGGTGTAAGAAATGGGTTCATTCTCGCGTTTGGATTCTACCTTTTCCAAATCATCTTTCGCTCCCTCTTCAATCCACCGGCGAAATAGGTCTACTTCTTCAGCCGTAAGCGGCTCGCCTTTCAACGGCATGAGTGGGTCTTCTCCACTGATATATTGCAAGAGCAAACTGCTCTCAGGCTTGCCCGCTTTGAACAATACGCCTTGCTTCCCGCCTTCATTCAATGAAGCAAACCCAGTCAGGTCCAGCTCACCACTGAGATTGCTTGGATGATGGCAGCCAACACAACTGCGCTGCAAAATGGGTTGAATCTCATTTTGAAAACTCACACAGTAAGAGGGTGGGACAGCAAGAAGAGCCAACCAGAGGAAAAACAATACAGCATTGGTAACTTTAAAAATTGGCTTGTGTTTCAACATCAAAATAAATGATTGAAGGGCCCAAACACCAGAACCCTTCAATTCTCCCCAAATAGATATTTGTCAATTATGCAAATTAATTCTGATGAATAAAATATTACAATAACGGTCAAGAATTGCAAGATGAAACTTTGAAATTCACAATTAAATTTGGTTAATCGAAAGACTTATTCATAGCAAGCCACAAAAATCACTGAAAAGTCAATTAGTCTCTCAA
>CAZEZQ010000401.1:0-2411 GCA_964516245.1 uncultured bacterium
AATGGTGGCAATGCGGATGGTATCGGGCAGGCGGCCGCTGGGGTCTTTGGGACGCTTGGGGGCGTCTTCGGGGATCTCGGGATTGCGCCACAGCATGTGCGCTGCGCAATGGCGGGATTCTTCATCCGGCAAATAATTTTGTAACAATCCAATCACTTGGAAACCATTGCGCATTTGAAATGATACTACAGGGTCCCGCACTTTCCCTTCTTGGACCATTTCCAAATATTCTTCAGGATCACGTTTGCGGTGGGTTTTACGAGCCAGGCCGGGCATTCGCCCGCCGAAGATGATGCCCTTCAAACGCAAATGGCGGCACAATTGCTTGCGCGCATTGTAAAGCCGGTGGCCGATGCGCAGGCCGCGGTACGAGGCATCGACGCAGATTTCCATACCGTAGAGATAATCGCCATTGGGGTCATGCCGTGAAGCAAAACCGCCGCCGGTGATTTCAGACCAGGTGTGGGGTTTGAGCGCAATATCGCCGGAGATGCGGAAGGTGGCGCAATAGCCCACGATTTTGCCCTCATATTCGGCGACAAACTGGCCTTCGGGGAAGTTGTTAATTTGGCCGCGAATCATATCGACGCTATAAGGCGGCATCTGGTGATAGACCTTGCGGGTGAGCCGCTGGATTTTGCGCATATCTTCGGGGACCGCGCTGCGAACCAGTAGTTTCGCTTTGGATTCATCTTTTTGGGGCATAGGTTTATCCCAACTCCATAGAGAGATTTCGTTTCAGAAATAATGTGTTCCGGTAAACAATAGAGATATTGTATCGTTGAATGCGAAAAAGCAAACAAGTAAAGGTGGCTGTTATTTCTTCTGAATCTTCTTCCAGGTGTCTTTGAGTGAGACGGCGCGGTTGAAAACCGGATTTTCACTTGTGCTGTCTTTGTCTTTGCAGAAATAGCCCAGGCGTTCGAACTGGCAGCGGTAACCCAGTTCGGCATTGGCCAGGCTGGGTTCGAGATAACACTCGGTGAGCACGGTTTCGGATTGGGGATTGAGATTCACTTTCCAATCCTGATCGTCTTTCACATCCATCGGATTTTCTTGGGTGAAAAGATAATCGTAGAGGCGCACTTCACTCTTGATAGCGTGTTGGGCCGAAACCCAATGCAGGGTGGCTTTGACCTTGCGCCCATCCGGCGCGTCACCGCCTCTGGTTTCGGGGTCGTAGGCGCATCGCAGTTCGACAATATTGCCTGAAGTATCTTTGATTACTTCCTGGCAGGTGATGAAGTAAGCCCAGCGTAAGCGCACTTCACGCCCGGGTGCGAGACGAAAGAATTTTTTCGGTGGCTCTTCCATAAAATCGTCACGTTCCAGATAAAGCTCGCGGGAGAAGGGGACCTTGCGGGTGCCGGCGGATTCGTCTTCTGGATTGTTGATGGCTTCGAGTTCTTCGGTTTCGCCTTCAGGATAATTGGTAATAACCACTTTGATAGGATGAAGAACCGCCATCACCCGTGGCGCGGTTTTGTTTAAATCTTCGCGCAGGCAATGTTCCAAGTATTGAAGATCGATGGTACCGCCGCTTTTGCCGATGCCGGTGCGGCTGCAGAAATCGCGTATGGCTTGGGGGGTATAGCCGCGGCGGCGCAGTCCGCAGAGGGTGGGCATGCGTGGGTCGTCCCAACCGCGCACGCAGCCTTCCTCCACCAGCTGGCGCAGAAAACGTTTGCTGAGGATCGTATAGGTGATATTGAGGCGTCCGAATTCAATCTGCCTTGGATGATAGATTTCAAGTTCATCCAAAAACCAATTGTAGAGCGGCCGGTGGTTTTCGAAGCTAACGTCGCAGATGGAGTGGGTAATGCCTTCGATGGAATCTGACTGGCCGTGGGTCCAATCGTAGCTGGGATAGATGCACCATTTGCCGCCGGTGCGGTAGTGATGGTGGTGCACAATGCGGTACATCACCGGGTCGCGCATGTTGAGATTGGGGTGGGCCATATCGATCTTGGCGCGCAGGGTTTTGGCGCCGTCGGGAAACTCACCATTGCGCATGCGCTCAAGAAGGTCGAGGTTTTCTTCGGCCGAGCGATCACGGCAAGGGCTGTTTTTGCCCGGCGGGGTTTCGCGGGAGCCTTCTTTGCCGAATCCGGCTGTGCCCCGGTATTCGCGAATTTCTTCTTCATTCAAATCGCAGACATAGGCTTTGCCCTGTTTGATAAGCTGTTTGGCCCATTCGTACAATTGGTCGAAGTAGTCAGAGGCGAAAAACAACCGGTCTTCCCAATCAAAACCCAGCCAGCGAATGTCGTGTTGGATGGAATCGACAAACTCGGATTTTTCTTTTTCTGGATTGGTGTCGTCAAAGCGCAGGTTGTATTTGCCGCTGTAATCTTCCGCCAGTTCATAGTTAATGCAAATCGCCTTGGCGTGGCCGATGTGCAAATAGCCGT
>CAZEZQ010000401.1:2421-3410 GCA_964516245.1 uncultured bacterium
GGTTCGGGCGGGAAGCGGGTGTGGACCTTATTGTATTTGCCCTCTTTGAGGTCTTGGTCAACCGCCTCGCGTATAAAATCTTTTCCAGTGGTGGTTTCGGTTTCTGGCATTCCATGTACTCCGCTATGGGTCAATGTTTGAGTTATAATTCGTCTATTGTACTTCCAGCAGCCAGAAATGACTGCCCCAAGGGTTGCAAGTCCGAAAATTCTTGCCGTTTCAGTTGACCGCGAATCTTTTCAAAATAGCGGACAGTTTCATCCGAATAAAGGCGCTCACCACAATGAGTACAGGTATCGGCTTCGACTTTTAGCACAGCGGTGTGTTTACCACCGCGAATGATTTTTTCAACGGTTTGGGTTTGTAATTCACCTCCGCATGTGGGGCATTTGGTAAAGGGTTTCATGGTTTTGATTTCCTTTTTATCCAATTTAACCATTTATTAGGATCAGGTCTGTAAACTGTTACTAAAACAGACCAATCTTTTTCTTTATTATAAGCCCAAACAGAATGAATTGGATCACCATTGAATGATTGACCGTAAATTAAGCAACTTGGATAAGGTGTGTCTCTAGGATAGTCTTCAATGATTTCACCATAATGTACAGAATCATAAATTTCATCAAAAGATAATTGGTCTTTTTCTGCTTCTTCAAATGCATGGTTGGTTATTTTGAATCTTTTATTTATTAATGTGTTTTTTATCAACTGTATATTCATTTTCACAATATCTCAAATCCAAAATAACCACTCTCAAATTGGGATTTGCCGGATTGGAGGAACTCTTCATACGACCAATCTTGTTCGCTGAGGTGGTGCTCGTATTGAGGGCGGATGACGTAGGTTTGGGCAGTGGTGATGGTTTTGTCGTTGTGATGGATGTTGACCTCGCGGCGTTCGTACATATCGCCTTCAAAGCGGTCCAAGCGTTTTAGGGCATCAGTGGTTATGTTGAAATAGACCACACCTTCCACCGAAGATTCGGTGTG
>CAZEZQ010000401.1:3420-5672 GCA_964516245.1 uncultured bacterium
GTTCGCGGATGCCGGGGTAGACTTCGTTTTTTACGAGTTTGCGTTGGCAGCCGTAGAGCACCCCGGGTTTGGAACTGAATTCAACTCCGGTGACTTTGGCCATGATTTGGGGGTGGATTAAGGTTCCGTAGGTGAAAAGGTTCATGAGATTATATCACTTCGACAGGATATTTTGTAATCGTAGAATCCAATGTCATTATTGTAAGTTCGTTTTCAAGCGCTTGGCAAATTAGCATGCGATCGAAGGGGTCTTTGTGAATTGATGGTAGTTTGGATAAATGAAGAATTGTGTCTTCATTGAGAGGGAGAGTTTGTACGCCATGCAACTTACGGTGATAAGGTATATAAGTCTCTGGTGGTTCTGGTAGTGGCAATCTTCTAATATGATATTTAATAGTGATTTCCCAGAATGATATTACACTAAGAAAAATTGAATTTCTGGTATCTGCGATGATTTCTTTGGATTTTTGTTTTAATTTTATATCATCAATTAGATACCAAAGAAAAATATGAGTATCTAATAAAATCCTCATTCTTCACCTTCAAACAACCGTATTATTTCATCTGGTAAAGGATCGTCAAAGTTATCGGGTACAGTAAATTGTCCTTTGCAAAGTCCTATTGGACGGCGTCCTTTAGTTGGGGCTTCGATGGGATTGATTTCGGCTATGGGATGGCCTTCCTTGAAAATCAATATTTTCTCCCCTTCTGAAACCTTGCTCATGTAGGAGTTGAAATCTTGTTTGAGTTCTTCGATATCGACTTGAACCATGATTGAGAACCTTTTATTTTTTGGGTTATGTCTGGGTGATTGTTGGTGGGTTAAAGCCCACCCTACATGTTGATATATTTTAATGATGGGTCGAACGGCGTGACCCACCCTACATGTTGGAATATTTATATGATGGGTCGAACGGCGTGACCCACCCTACATGTTGGAATATTTATATGATGGGTCGGACGGCGTGACCCATCTTATATTATACTATGAGATTCCTTCTTTTTTAATGTATTCGATGGCGGCTTGTAGGCGTTTGATGACGCGGTCGCGGCCCAGGATTTCGAGGACGTCGGCTAGTGGGGGGCTGGCTTTGGTGCCGGTGGCGGCGATGCGGGTGGACATGCCCAAGACTTTCATTTTGAAACCCTTGGTTTCGAGTATGTCGTGGATGGCCTTTTCCCACTCTTCATTGCTGGGATCAGCGGTTTGGTTTTGGGCGAAATCAAGTAGCGCTTGCATGGCTTCGACCGCTTGGCCTTTGAAGGCTTTTTGGGGCTCACCTTCATCATATTGAATTGGTTCATTGAAGTAAAACAAGAGCCGTTGGTACATCTCCTCCAAGGTTTGCGAACGCTCTTGGGTGCAGGCGACCAGTTTTTGGAAGAGTGGCCGGTTTTGGGGGTCGCGGCAGAATGCTTCGCTTTGGCAGCCTTTCCACACGATGTAATTGATGAAGACTTCAGTGAGTTCATCCAATGGTTTGGCACGGATGTGCTCGGCATTGACCCAGAGCAATTTTTGGGGGTCGAATACGGCGGAGGCTTTGTTGATGTTTTCTATGGAGAAGAGCGATTTGAGTTCTTCTGGGGTGAAAATTTCCTGATCGCCGTGGCCCCAACCGAGGCGGGCAAGATAGTTGATGACGCCTTCGGGCAAATAGCCTTGTTCGCGATACTCCAAGACGCCGGTAGCGCCGTGGCGTTTGGAGAGACGGGTTTTGTCCGGCCCCAAAATTTGAGGCAAGTGATAAAAGTGGGGCAGGGAATAGCCCAGCATTTGATAGATCACTACTTGGCGAGCGGTGTTGTTAAGGTGGTCGTCACCGCGGATGACATCGGTGATATTCATATCGTGATCGTCTACCACCACGGCGAAATTATAGGTAGGGCTGCCATCGGTGCGAGCGATAATCAAGTCGTCCATCTCACTATTGTTGATCACCACAGCGCCACGTATGGGGTCGTTGACTGTGGTGGAGCCGTCCAATGGGGTTTTCAATCGGACACAGAAGGGGGCGCCATCATCGGGGAAATTTTGGTTGCGGCAGCGCCCGTCATACATGGGGTTTTTGCCTTGCTGGATTTGTTCCTGGCGGCGGGCTTCGAGTTCTTCAGGAGTGCAGCGGCAGCGGTAGGCGTTGCCTTCGGCCAACAAACGGCCAGCTTCTTCTTTGTGGCGGCCGATGCGCTGGCTTTGATAGACGGGTTCTTCATCTGCAGCAATGCCCATCCATTGCATGCTCTCTAGAATG
>CAZEZQ010000402.1:0-5664 GCA_964516245.1 uncultured bacterium
TTTTGGAGCGCAGGCGTCCTCGCCTGCAACAACTTATAGTGCAAGTTAGATACATGAGTTAATTGTATGGTCATTTTCTGTATCGGACTTTTTGCCGGTACGCCATTTAAGATATTATTATTGTGTTTTAGAACAATAATCGATAGGCAATGTAAATAACAAACCAATGTTGGGATCGGTCAAATCGATGTCCAGTTCTTTGAGAAAACGCATTAAACGTTCGGCAATACTGCTGTCTTTTATGAGGGCGAAAATATTTTTGTTGAATGAGCGCGACCCTTGAGTGGTCTGCAAAAGCCCCGCAAATATGGGCACATCTTTGGCCAGCACTCGTTCCATCGCAACGCCTTCCACGACCGAAGCGCCGGTAACTTCCAATTCCAAAAGTTCAGCCAAAATATCGTCAAGATACTCTTCACGATTCAATAGTATCACTAATAGTTGCATGATGGGTGGATATTCTCTGGTTACTCTTCGCGAGATCGAATCAATTGCATAATTGTGGAAGCAGAGTCGGCCTCCATCACTTGTTGGCGAAAATCATCTTTGCGGAAAAAACGGGAGATTTTGCTTAAAATGCTCAAAAACGAGGTTTGCAATCGGGGTTCACCCGCCAACAGAAAAATCAAATGCACCGGTTGTTCATCCAGCGCCTCATAATCAATCCCCTCCCGTGAAATCCCCAATACCAAAATCAATCCTTTCACCCCTTCTGCCGTGGCGTGGGGGATCGCCATATTGTGCCCAATCCCCGTCGTTTGAATCATTTCACGATTCATCACGGCATTGACCAATGCATCGAGATTCGCAACCTTTCCCCATTGGGCAGCCTGCTCAGACAATTCACGAATCACTTCCGGTTTGGTTTTGCTCTTGAGTGAAAGGCAAATACACTCTTCTCGTAAGATCTCAGACAAATTCATAAAGAAATCAAACTTTCTGTGACAAAAATCCCATAAGATTTCTAAATTATACTAAAAGGCAGCCATCGGGCAATCCGCATAAAACAAAACCTTCATGCAATTTAATATTCTGTGGAACCAAGTAAAAGGGACACTCTTTAAGACTTCCCAAAAAATATCTTGATTAATTTGACATTTTATTTGACAATTAAAAGGGGAGAGGTAGCTATGAAAATATTTTTGAAGTGCATTGTTGGTCTCATCGTTATCGTGCTGCTCGCCAACGGGGCTCGCGCTCTCTATACCTATTGGGAAAAAAGCCAAGATCCCAATCGCGAGCCTGATGTACTTGACCATGTCACAGGCAAATCCTCAGTCGACAAATTCCTGCAAATAAAAAAGAAAAAAGATAATTTCAATTTATCGGCGCTTCGCACTCAAATGGCGATGTTCTACACCCAACATGGACGTTATCCCAAATCTATGCAAGAATTGGAACAAGCGGAGAATGTGAGTCCCGATTTGACACACGATCAATATGGGAATTACTTTCAGCTACAATTCAATCAGCAAAATAAACCTGTATTGCAAAGCGCTGGCCCAGATGAGATCCATGGGACTACAGATGATGTTCAGTATCCATTGTAAGTATATTTTTTAATAAGATTGCAAAATGTAATATTATTTATAATGCAATTCAGCAAAAAGTCTTTTTTGGAGCGCAGGCGTCCTCGCCTGCATCAGCATATAGTGTATTTTGGATGCCTGTATTACTATATATTGTGTGGTCGTTTTCTGGAACGGACTTTTTGCCGGTTCGTCTTATAAAACATATTGGGGAAAGTTAAGGAGTGGGATTATGGACAGCATCTTAAAAGAAGAAGAACAAATTTCATTGTTGGGGAAAATGCTGTACTATTCCGCCAAGCACTTAACGGATAGAGAACGGCAAATATATGATAACTTAGTTGACAGTCTTGTTAAAAAAGTTAACAAAATACATACAATGGAGCGTCAAGCTGCGGCTGTTGCAAGCAAACAAAATCAACAAGAAAAACTGAAAAACGAAGCCAAACGGCACGCCCTCCACAATGTTCTTCCTCAAGAAATCTGCGAAATTTTTGTTGACGCATGGAACAAACAAGATTTTGAGACAGAATATTTTTGTCTCTCCTATAATTTCCCGTCTCACAAGAAAAAAACAGACGATCTACATGAATATGTTTTGAATCGAATGAAAAAATATCAAGAAAGGAACACAATTGGGCCTATCTCAAAACGGGTCATTGAAATAACCTCATCTGATGCCCACGGCGACAAAACCTCAGTCTATTGCATTGAATTGCATAAAATGCCTGAAAAGGATTTGACACTTCACCGGCAATATGATCTGATTTATGAAAATGGGGGATGGCGGATCTCCGATTTTCATACACTCAAGAGCCATGAAACGCCAACCAAAAAACATTATGTAAAATCATAACATAACTTTAATTTTTTTTATCCGTTCTAATGGATATCTCGATTTGTTTAAAGAACCGTCAACAGTTAGGCAATTTGGTCAATCCGGTTCAAGCAGATTTTTCCTGGTTTCATCGGGAAGTGAAAAATCGACACAATTTTGGGATCTCTTTTTTGTTTTTTTAACCTATTGAGTGTAGGGAAGTTATAAAAATTCAAAGAGCAACAATGTACCATTTGTGAGACAATTTGGAGATTTAGTGCTAATTTTGTCTTATATCCTTTATTTAGATATTGGGTTAGACAAAGTTAATAATTGCAATAGGTTAGAGATATTTATGTGACAGCGGATCTATTCAATAATAATATGGAATAGATATTGCACTATCAGGTTAAACATATTGGTTGAGAGTTAGTCACATGCTTATCATATCATCCAACCTTTTTTGTGATTCCAAGAGACAAATTTTGTGATTCCAAGAGACAAATTTTGTGATTCCAAGAGACAAGTTTTGTGATTCCAAGAGACAAGGGGAAAAATATGAAAGGTTTTAGCAAATTTGGAGTCCCCAATACAAACCATGCGAATCAAGATTCAAAAATGATTCGTATACCGGCATATCTTCTCCTGCTGATCTTTGTATCCTTTACAGCCTATGCGGGCGGTTCAATCTATTGGATTATTAAAAAAGACAACGATATAGAGAAATTTCGCCGAATTGAATTGGAACTCCAAAACCAAATCAAGCAAAAAGAATTGCTTTTGCAACAAAAAGAACAGCATGTAGAACAGTTGGAACGGCGGGTAGAAATCATTGACGCCATTAAAGGGTTGAGCCATGCAAATGTGAGCGAAAAAGATGTAAAAAAAATAGCGAAACAAATTGATTTCGTCAGTCAAAAATATGGACACGATCCTCTGTTGCTGGTTTCGATAATGTCCACTGAATCTTCGTTTTTGCCTACCGCCCGTTCCCATGTAGGAGCAAGAGGCCTAATGCAATTAATGCCTAAAACAGGTTCTTACCTGTCAAAGCAGGTAAAAAAAACACCCATGCTAATTGGGTATGATACAAAAGATGGGATCCCCAATTTTACTTACCAAGATATCGAAGGCAACATTCAGCTTGGCGCTCTATACTTTACCCAGTTGTTAATGCGCTATAAAAATTTGGATCACGCTCTCTTCGCCTACAACATGGGCCCGACAAAACTGGATGAACGCTTAAAAAATGGCGGCTCGGTCCCTCTCAGCTATCGCGAAAAAGTAATGCGCACTTATAACAATCTGAAAAATCAACAAAAAGTCAAAGATAATCCTCTTCCCTCCATTTTTACTAATGAAAACATTTTGGCGCGTGCCGACTTTTCTCTGAATCCATAATTCCCCAAACTTTCCAATTCCCACAATATTTTGGCAAAGACTCTATTCCGGTTATAATAAAACGAAAACTTTGTGAAATTATGGCTATAGCACGGAGAATGGATGCTTCAATCCCTGCGCATTACCAATTTCATTTTGATTGATGACTGCCGGATCGAATTTGATCCCGGCTTGAATGTATTGACCGGAGAAACGGGTGCAGGAAAATCGATGATCGTCGATGCACTCAGCCTTTTGCTTGGTGAACGCAGTACTTCTGATTCGATCCGCAATTCAAACCACGAAGCCACCATTGAAGCCGTTTTTGAACTTGCCCCAACTCACCCATCCTCACAAGAAATTGAAATCCTGTTAGATGAATTCGGCCTTCCCATTGATGAGAATTTTCTTATCGTCACCCGGCGAATATCGGCAGAGGGCCGCAGCCGAACCTTCATCAATCAATCGCAATGCCTGTTGAAAAGTTTGAAAGAAATCGGCGATCGTTTGGTCGATCTACACGGCCAGCACGAACACCAATCGCTGCTTAACAAATCGAGCTACCGCCCGCTGCTCGACCGTTTCGGCAATTATGAAAAAACGTTGCATGACTATCAAAACACCTACAACGAATGGAAATCTACACGTGAGAATTTGGTGCAACTGGAAGAAAACGCCCGCGAGCGCATGCGCCAGCTGGATATGCTGAAGCATCAACGAAATGAAATTGACGAAGCCGTATTGCAGCCGGGTGAAGACAAACAACTTGATGAAAAACTTAATGTATTGCAACACGCCGAACGTTTAAGTGAACGTTGTTCTGAAATCCTTTTCTTGCTTTGTGAAAGTAATGAACAAACACCGGTGTTGGATCAACTGGAACATATCGAAAGCGAACTAGGCGACATGGCAGCCAAAGACACCTCGCTGGATGCTCTATTGCAATCCTTCCAATCCGCAACAATAACTCTCAAAGAAATTTCACGCGAACTGCAATCCTATGCCACCCGGTTAGAGTATGACCCTGATGAATTGGAACGCATGCAGGAGCGTCGCTTTCACATCCAGGATCTTAAGAAGAAATACGGCGGCAGCATTGAAGAGATTTTAAGTTTCCGCGATTCGATTCACGGGCAAATCACCCGTATGGAAAATTTTGAAGAAGAAAAAGACGTGCTGCAGAAACAAGAAGAAATGTTAAGAGGCAAACTAATTGAACTGGGCCAATCACTCCATTCCAAGCGTGAAACTACAGCCAAACAAATCGCGCAACAAGTCACTGCCGAACTCAAACATCTGCATATGGAACAAGCCAAATTTCAAATTGTGGTGCGTGAACGAGAAGCGCAGGATGGAATCGCCGTGGGTTCGAAACACCTGCAATTTGGACCCAATGGATATGATGACATTGAATTTCTCATTACCACCATCCCCGACAAACCACCCCGCCCACTGCGCGAAGTGGCCTCTGGCGGTGAAATTTCACGAATCATGCTGGCGCTAAAATGCGCCCTAGGAACCGCAGACCCGGTTCCCACCATGATCTTCGATGAAATCGATGTTGGCGTGGGAGGCAAAACCGCAGATGCGGTTGGAGAACGCCTGGCCGCGATCACCAAACAAAAACAAATTCTCTGCATCACCCATTTGCCCCAGATCGCCTCACGCGCGCATTGCAATCTACGAGTAGAAAAACAAACCAAAGAAGGACAGCTCTACACCCATGTGTCAGTCTTGGGCAAAAAAGAACGCGAACAAGAACTGGCCCGCATGCTGGGCGGCGAAGACTCCGCCGCCTCCAAAAAATTCGCCCGCGAAATGCTCAAAGCCTCCAGCCGGTAAGAACACCGATTATTGTTTCTGTTTTAATAGTTCTCAAAAACATGTTCCATACGAGGAGGGCGAGGTTGAAAATGCGCCGTGGCGTGCTCCCGCCGA
>CAZEZQ010000403.1:0-5663 GCA_964516245.1 uncultured bacterium
TGGGGACTCACAACTTCACACCTTTCAAAGACCCCAATCCTGATCGTTCACTGGGTGCCCCATATAAAGCGCTCGCCCGCGGCATAGGAGATCAATCATCCACCCTCTTTGCTTATCAATCCAGCGATGGGATTCATTGGCAACAAATGAGTGATGAACCGGTCATCACCGAGGGAAAGATGGATTCGCAAAATCTGGCCTTTTGGGATCCTATCCAAAAAGAATATCGCT
The DNA here is from genome assembly GCA_964516245.1 of uncultured bacterium. Taxonomy (GTDB): domain Bacteria; phylum Hinthialibacterota; class Hinthialibacteria; order Hinthialibacterales; family Hinthialibacteraceae; genus CAZEZQ01. The sequence goes on from CAZEZQ010000403.1 coordinate 232, forward strand.
GTTATTTTCGCGATTTTCGTAATGGGGTACGCGATATCAAAACGTGCACATCCAAAAATTTCCTGGATTGGAGCAAACCGGTTTGGTTGAACTATCCCAATGCTCCAGCTGAACACCTCTATACCAACCAGATCATGGCTTATGAACGGGCCCCTCATATTTTTATCGGTTTTCCAACACGATATCTTCCCAAACGTGATTCACTGGTAGAACCTCTGTTTATGACCAGCCGTGATGGAGAAACCTTTCAACGCTGGAATGAAGCATTGATTCGACCAGGCCGGAATCAAACCCGTTGGCATAACCGCAGCAATTATGCCTGGTGGGGATTGGTGAAAACAAAATCCAACCTTCCGGGCGATCTTTGGGAGTATTCGCTCTATACCAACGAACAATATTATCTAGATGCGCCAGTGAAAGTTCGAAGATTCACCATTCGTCCCGATGGTTTTGTCTCAATTCATGCCGGGTATGAAGGAGGCGAGGCTCTGACTAATCCAATTACGTTTGAAGGCTCCACTTTATCCATCAATTATTCCACTTCAGTAGCAGGAAGCGTTCAAGTGGAAATTCAAGATAAAATGGGGAATCCACTACCAGGATATTCAATATCTAATTGCCCCGAAATTTTCGGTGATTCAATCAATCACACGGTTCAATGGAAGCAAAAAAAGAATCTTTCAGAAGTATCCAGACAAGTGATTCGGCTGCGGTTTTTATTGAAAGATACAGACCTATTCGCAATCCAGTTTCAAGAATAGTGAAGAAGCCTAACCCAAAATATGTGGAATTTTCTAAATGTAGGGGCAGACCCCAGTGTCTGCCCCGAATGCTGATGTTATTGCATTTCAATCAATTCTGAGGAGACAAATTCACAAATAAGAATCTAATGAGTTCTTTTTACAATCTTTTCAAACACCTATTCAAAACACTTCCTCCCAAGCGATATTGACAATTTCAGTTGAAATGAGAGAATGAATAATCCAATCGAATGAAAATAGAATTAAGATGAAAATATGTAATTTTTGTATACTTCCTATACTCTCATTCCTTTTGATATTGCCGGTTCAATCTGTGCAATGCGAAGAAGGCGAATCATCTCTCCCTCAATCTAATTTAACCAAAGTCATTGATTTGGCGAAAAATGCAGTTGAATCATACCCCGATGTTGCGCAAAGTTATATCGCTCTGGGCGGTGCATACTCGGCAAATTTAATGTATGAACAAGCCATTCAGGCATACAAAAAAGTTCTTACATTTGATTCTCAAAACCCTCAAATCCTATCTACCATTGGCGAATTATATAAAAAGATGAACGATCATGAAAACGCCGTTCAATGGTTCCAAAAAGCAATAAAAGTCATTCCTCAATTGCCCAATGTGAATGAGTTTTTGGGGCTTTCGCTCGTTCAGTTGAACCGAATGAAAGAAGCCCGTGAAGCATTCGAACGCCATATTAAGTATTACCCACAAGATTATTCCGCTCATTTCTACCTGGCGCAGCGTTATTTTGATGAAGAAAATTATGAAAAAGCGGAAACTCACGCCAGAATTTGCGCCGATTTGGATACTCGCGTGTCCGAGCCCTATTACTTGCTGGGCAAAATCTTCCGCAAACGGGGAGACAAAGAAAAAGCCAAAGAGATTCTGCAGTTTTTCAAACAAAAGAAAAAAGAAGAATACGAAATCATCGATTCGATGGAAGAAGAAAGCAGCGAACGCAAAGAAAAGAATATTCACTCACAAATTCATCTCCTCTATGCGCAAGCCGCCATTCAGCACCAGGATTGGAGTGTTGTCGAAACCCATCTGCGAAACGCAATCGAATTGAACCCAAACAATCACGAAGCAAAATCGAATTTGATTACCTTATTACAAAAACAAAATCGGTATAATGAGACCGAAGCATTTCTTAAGCAAGAAATTGAAAACAATCCTGAGAATTTTCAATATCGCCTTATGCTGGGAATGGTTCACATTAAAAATCAAAATTATGATGAGGCTATCGATATATTGGATACAGCTTTAATGATTCAACCCAATTCGATTAATGCCAAACGAATCCTGGCGGAAATGTTATTGCGCACCAATAGAGATTCAAAACGCGCATTGGATTTGCTGATCGATGTTACCAAAGAAAAACAAACAGTGGCGGATTTGGATTTGCTTAGCTGGGCGTATTTTAATAATGGAAAAATTCAAAAATGTTTGGATACCCTTGAGAAGGCTATGAAAAAAGACCCGAACAATCAAAACTTGCAAAATCGCTACATCAAAATCCGTTCCCGCTTACGCCAAATGCAATCTGAGAATTAAAATTGTTAACAAGTAAATAAAAAACAATTCATTATTTTTTATTACAGTATGGATATTAGGTATGTATATGAATGGTTCAACTCTAAATTTTCAATGTTGGTTTATATTATTTGCGCTTACCTTTCAATTGAATCAATGCACCTTTGCCAGTTCACAGCAAGGCTTTGTGGATGTTACCGCTGAAACTGGAATTGATTTTCAACACACCGATGGCAGCAGTGGAAACTATTACATTGCCGAAACTGTAACCGCGGGATTGGGGTTGTTTGATTATGATAACGATGGTGATTTGGATATTTACTTCGTAAACGGGGCCGCTCTGCCCGGGGCAGAGTATGACGAAAAGCCTGTCAATCGGCTCTATCGCAATGAAGGCAATTTCCACTTTGTGAATGTGACGAGAGAGGCCGGCATTGGCGACACAGGGTATGGATTGGCCTGCGCCATGGCGGATGTGGAAAACGATGGCGATATCGATGTGTATATCTCTAATTTCGCCGAAGACGCTTTCTACCGCAACAATGGAGACCAGACTTTCACAGAAGAAACCCAAAAAGCCGGTTTGGGCGATCCGCGTGTTGGTGCAGGAGTGAGTTTCGGCGATTTTAATGCGGATGGCTTCGTCGATTTGTTTGTCGCCAATTATCTCAAATGCCCGTTAGACGATCCCCAAACCTGTGACATTTTGGGAGTGCGGGTGTACTGCGACCCCAGCACCTTCGAAGATGTATACAAACCGCTGCCCTCCAGCTTTTACCTCAATCAAGGGGATGGCGCCTTTCAAGATACCAGCGAAACTTCCGGTATCGACGCGCAAGAAGGCCGGGGCATGGGCATCGCCAGCACCGATTTTGACAACGACGGTGACTTGGATATCTATGTCGCCAATGATGTGAATGAAAATTTTCTCTATGTCAACAACGGCAACGCTGTTTTTGAAGAAGAAGCCCTTTTTAATGGTGTCGCTTTTGATTACAACGGCCGAGAACAAGGCAGTATGGGTTGTGATTTCGGTGATGCCAATAACGACGGCCTTTTCGATATTGTGGTGACCAGCTACCAAAACCAAATCGTCACCCTCTATCAAAATGAAGGCGACAGTTTGTTTTCAGATGTCTCCATCTCATCGGGCATTTCAGCCAACAGTCAAAACATGGTGAACTGGGCTTGCTTTTTCTTTGATTACGACAACGACGGCGATCAGGATGTCTTTATCGCCAACGGCCATTTGCAGGATCGCATCGAAGAAGTGCAACCCGCCATTTCATACAAGCAGAAAAACTTCTTAATGCAAAACCAGGGTGACGGGACTTTCATGAATGTCTCTGAAGAAGCCGGTCCCGGCTTACAAGTCGCCGAAAGTACGCGTGGTGGCGCCTACGGCGATCTCGACAATGATGGCCGGTTAGATATCGTGCTCTCCAATTCACGAACTCACCCCACCATTCTGCGAAATCAATTTGAAAACAACAATCATTGGATCAACATAAAACTGCAAGGAAATGATAGTAATTATGACGCTATCGGTGCTCGAGTAACCGTTATAACCGGAGAGAAAACTCAAATCCAAGAAGTACGAGCGGGAGGCAGTTACCAAAGCCAATACGACACCCGACTGCATTTCGGCTTAGGCCAGGCAGTCACAATCGACCACGTGACCGTCCGCTGGCCCACCGGCAAAGAACAAACCTTCGAAAATTTAAAACCCAACCGCTTTATTTTGATTGAAGAAGGTAAGCAAGAAATCCAAAAACAAAAACTTTCAAAATAATACAATTTCGATTAACGGTTCAAAATCGTCTCCATTTTTTGTTGGAATTGAACGAGGGATTCTGACTCAATCGTCAGATCCATAACTTCTTCCAACGTTGTTAGGTCACGAATCGAATTTATTCTCTCCTGTATTCCCGCAGGAAGGTCATCAAATTTAGATTGTACTAATTTCAATATGGCCTTAACCAATCTTTTTCGACCTTCTTCACGCCCTTCTTTGCGCCCTTCTTTGCGCCCTTTTTCAAGTCCTTTTTCAAGTCCTTTTTCAAGTCCTTGTTGAATAAACATATCCGCAACAGTTGGCATGACTTGCTCTCCTTCTACCGGAAATTCAATATGAACGGTATGTTCTACTTCATCATGATGTTCTTGTTTAAGGTTTTTGAATAAGTATAGCAGAAATGCTTCAAAAAAGTTGAGGAAATCGGGCTGATGACGCCCCTCTTTGAGCACTCTCAAAATTATTGGAACATAGTCGCGCAGGTTGGGGTGAAAGATATATTTCATCAACATCATCGCCGCTCTCAGATCGGCTCTACCACGAATTCGGTCGTCTGAAATATTGGACAAATCGATGAGGAGGTAACGAAATACCGGCATGTATGGGAAGAAATCCTCCGCGCAATCTAACAGGTTGTTCAAATCAGTTTCAATGTTCCATGAGTACTTCCCATGATAAATTACAATTCCGATAATCGGGGGAAGCATCGAATTATCATGATTCACAAAATACTGTTCCCAGATATGGTTGATATAGCGCTGAAGTTGGAATATCACACCAGAATCGGGTGTACTTTTATGGTCAATTAACATGTACACACAAGCCGGAGAGCCCGATATGGTTTGAACACTGAATAACGCATCCGAATAACGATTCTTCAACTTAGAATCCACAAATGTAACCGGTTCGGGTGCCATCGTATCGAGAAGAAGATGCTTGGCTACCGAGGGTGGGAGGTGATGGCGGGCAAAATCGATTGCCCGCTCAACGTTGGATATCATAAACTTAAAGAAGGAATCATGTGGATGTGAGATATCCATATTTTTCTCACTTGAAAAAATAGAAGTGACACATTCTCAACAATACATGGGATAGGATAAAAAGCAAGGTATGGAAAACTTCATCACAAAAACTTCAATATCTATGGGTGTTCGTCCAGCATGGACAGAAAGAAAATAGCCCAGCCCGCCGTGGCAGCTGGGCTGATTGGTCTAGTATCGAAATATTGATTCACTTCTCTTACTTCTGTACCCCACGGCTGGTCAGCATAATATCCCCCCGGCTGGCTACACCGTTGCTCACGTCATATGTCAATCCACGAAATTCCCTTACGTCACGGCCT
>CAZEZQ010000404.1:0-5636 GCA_964516245.1 uncultured bacterium
AGACATGGTACAACAAAAAGTTGGATTTTACTTTTTGCCGGATCGTCATTGATGATTTTTGTTTGGAAACAAGGAATGGAGGTTTATCTTCATGCTTCGAAGTTTAAAGGAATGTTTAGGATATACAATTCATGCAATAGATGGTGATATTGGAAAAGTTTCAGATTTTTATGTAGAGCCAGAGAGTTGGACTGTGCGATATTTGGTTGCCGATACAGGCAAGTGGCTGCCAGGACAACAAGTTTTGATTTATCACGATGCTTTGCAGCAGCCGGATTGGTTCAAACAGATATTTCAAGTGAATTTAACCTGTGAACAAATAGAAAACAGCCCTCCCATCGAACAAGATCAACCCGTTTCACGAAAAAAAGAAATTGAATTGTTCCGGTATTACAATTGGGATCCTTATTGGTATTACAGCGCGCCAGCGATGCTGCCGACAGACATGGTAGAGCCTGTATCTCCCCCACCAGATTTGTCTTCGAAACCTGAAGTGGAAGAGGGGGATGAAAACAAATTGGGAATCAGAAGTTTTAATGAAGTAAAGGGATATAGCATCGCCGCCACTGATGGCGATATTGGATATATCGAAGATTGGATTGTGAATGATGAAGAATGGGTGATTCGCTATTGGGTGGCCAATACCCGCAAATGGCTTCCGGGACGAAGCGTGCTTCTCTCTCCGGATTGGGTGGAGGAAATCAATTGGGGTGAAAGCAAAGCTCATATGAATTTGACCAAAGAACAGATTCAAAACAGTCCTGAATTTGATCCAGCCAAACCCATCAATCGCGAATATGAATACCGCTTGTATGACTTTTATGGACGACCCGTGTATTGGATAGAGGAAGATGAAGTAGAACAGACAGAACCTCATTCATAAATGATATTCAAATCATGAAGGTACGGCAGAAAGTCCGACTTAGAAGACGACTACACAATATACAATACAGTAACGCGGCCATTCAAGCTGCATTGGTTGTTGTTGCAGGCTTGAAGCATCAAGACGTAGTTATCCAGTGCCCCCCGAACGCGGCCATCCAAGCTGCACTGTATGTCGTTGCAGGCGAGGACGCCCACCAAGGCGCGTCTATGACCTGCGCTCCAAAAATGACTTTTTGCTGAATCGTTAAATCATCGTGATTGTTGTATAACTCCCTCAGAACAAAGGATACAAACAATATGAAAAAAAATTTGACTCAAAAAATTATTGAAAATCATCTGGTTCATGGCGAAATGAAAGCAGGCCAACCGATTGGATTGAAAATCGATCAAACCCTGACGCAAGACGCTACAGGGACTTTGGTCATGTTGGAATTCAACGCCATGGGAAAAAAGCGTGTTGAAACCGAATTGTCCGCGCAATACGTCGATCACAATTTGATTCAAGGCGACTACAAAAATTCAGACGACCATCTCTTTTTGCGCAGCGCCTGCAAGAAATTTGGTTTGTGGTATAGCCAGCCGGGCAATGGAGTGAGCCACCCAGTGCATATGGAACGGTTTGGCATTCCAGGAAAAACCTTGCTGGGCTCAGACAGCCATACCTGCGCCGCCGGTTCGCTGGGCATGCTGGCAATTGGAACCGGAGGGATGGAAGTCACCATGGCCATGATGGGTGAACCCTTTATTGTTGAAATGCCCAGGGTAATGGGCGTGAAACTCACCGGCCAATTGCCCGATTGGGTCAGCGCCAAAGATGTGATATTGGAAATGCTGCGACGTCATGACGTGGATGGCGGCATTGGAAAAGTGATTGAGTATTACGGTCCCGGTTTGGAGCAATTGAGCGCGATGGACCGCCACGTAATCGCCAACATGGGCGCTGAGTTGGGCGCAACCACTACTGTTTTTCCTGCGGATGAGATGGTAAAACGCTTTTTAAAGCAACAAGAGCGGGAAGATGATTTTGTTGAGTTTCTAGCGGATGAAGACTGCGACTATGACGAACACGACGAAATCAACCTCTCAGAGTTAGAGCCGCTGATTGCCAAACCCAGCAGTCCAGGCAATGTGGTTCCCATCAGTGAAGTGGCCGGTGAAGAGATTTATCAAAGTTATATCGGCTCTTCGGCCAATCCGGGCATGCGGGATTTTGCCGTTCCCGCCATGATCGTAAAAGGGAAACGAGTGCCGGATTCAGTCTCTCTCGATATCAATCCCACATCGCGTCAAATTTTAGAAAACATGATCAATCAAGGTTTTTTAGCCAACTTGATCCGAGCTGGCGCCCGTCTGCACCAGGCGGGATGCAACGGCTGCATCGGCATGGGGCAGGCACCGGCATCGGGGCGCAACAGTTTGCGTACGGTCCCACGAAATTTCCCCGGCCGGTCAGGCACCAAAGAAGACCGTGTATTTCTATGCAGTCCTGAAACAGCGGCGGCCTCGGCTTTGAAAGGCGCCATTACCGATCCACGAACGTTGGATATGGATTATCCACGTTACAAAGAACCTGAAACCATCAGCATCAATCGTGAAATGTTAAGCCCACCAGCAGGCGAATCATCAGATGTTGAACTTGACATGGGTCCAAATATAAAACCCATCCCTGATTTTGATGCTTTGCCTGACACATTAAAAGGGCCTGTTCTACTGAAAGTAGGAGACAATATATCGACGGATGAAATTTTGCCGGCAGGAGCGAACGTTTTGCCGTTTCGCAGCAATGTGCCGCAAATTAGTGAGTTTTGTTACACCCAAGTGGATGAAGAGTTCCCCAAAAGAGCCAAGCAATATCAAGACAGTGGGTTTGTGATTGTGGGCGGCAAAAATTACGGACAGGGCTCCAGCCGTGAACACGCCGCCATCGCCCCGCGCTATTTGGGTTTGCGTGTTGTAGTGGCGAAAGAATATGCGAGAATCCACCGCAAAAATTTAATCAACTTTGGTGTGGCTCCTTTGTTGTTCAAAAACCCTGAAGATTACAACACTATCGAGCAAGAGGATGAAATCGAATTCCCTAATATCAAACAAGCTTTGCAAGATAACGGTCCATTGACGTTGAAAATCAAAAACAAAAATCAAACCATCGAAGTCACTCACAATCTAACCGATTACCAAAAAGAATTGGTATTGGCAGGTGGATTGATTAATTATATGCGAGACAAACAAGGACAATGACTGACAAACACATCCTGATAAGCTCAGCTTTGAAAAACTGGGCTGTTGACTTTCAGTCCATACGTGACGAACAACATTTTTTTTCGATAATTCTGTAGGTCCGGCAAAAAGTCCGATCTAGAAAACGACTACACAATATACAGTAACGCGGCCATCCAACCTGCACTGGATGTCGTTGCAGGCGAGAACGCCCACCAAGGCGCGTCTATGACCTGCGCTCCCAAAAAAGACTTTTTGCTGAATCGTTCATTCTGAATGACATTTATAGATCATTCTGAAATGGCTTGTTCTTGATCTACTTCTTGCGCCTGCATATTGGCTTCGATTTCTTCGATGGCCTGGTTGGTGGTGAGAATGCGGGCATAGCGGTCGCGCAGCGTGCCGACCGAGAACTCATGCAATTGTTGAGTTACCGTCGTGCATCCATCTTCAATCATGGTGACAAAAAAGCCGAGATCACAGGCATCGCGTACCGTAGTCTCCACGCATTCGTTGGTGTAGACCCCGGTTATATACAGCAGTTCAATTCCCAAATTGCGCAACACAAATTCGAGATTGGTGGCACTGAATACGCCACTCGCCGTTTTGTTGACAATGATTTCATCGTCTTGAGGGGCCACTTCCTCCAAAAACTCCGCTTCTTTGGAATTGGGGGCGGCATGCAAATCCAAGCGTTTGTGCCCGGCGCTGCGGTCCCGTCCATCCTTGGTTAAAGATTGAATGCGGCAGTGAATCACTTCGAGTCCGTGCCGGCGCAAGGTGTCTTGCAGTTTTCGAACGTTGGGAAGCACTGTGTTTTTTAATGTGCTGAAGTAATATTCTTGCGCCTCTATGGGCACACCAGATTTGGTGGCATCGGCAAAAACACCATAGCCGGGTGCGGCATCGAGGTATTGCATATCGATGCAAAGCAGCGCGAGTTGGCGAAGCCTTTCTGACCGGCGGCGCCCCGGATGGCGTATGATGGATTGATGATAAGTTTTTCGAAGGGGATCAACGTTAATGTATTCCCTATTTATGTTCGGATCAATTTTCATGTTCAACCTCGTGGAAATTGTGAATCAAATGAGAGTTGCTGCTATTTTGGTTTAGTAATTTTCTTACTAAATACCTGTATTACAGCAATCCGCTATCGCGGATAGCCCTCCTTCATAGAACATGGTTTTGGAAATAATTCTAAGAGGATGTATTGGCCATGCGGTATAGCGTATTTAAAGTCAAATTGGCGCCGGTTTCAATGTCTTCCCAATGCGTCCATTCCGCCGGAGAATGGCTGCGTCCATCTTTGCTGGGAACAAATATCATCCCCACGCGGGTGAGTTGGGCCATAATTTGGGCGTCGTGAGCAGCACCACTGGGCATATCGTGGAACTCGATATTCAGTTCTTTGCTGGTTTGCCGCAGCGCATCGATAATGTTCTTGTCGCAACTTTTGGGATCCACCTCGCTGAGAATATCAAATTCAAACATCAATTGATGCCGCCTCGCGATCGCCGAAAGCGCCCGTCGGAAGGCATCCGCCAATTGATCCAACACCGATTGATGGGTGTCACGCACATCCAGCGAAAATTCGACCTGCCCGGGAACGGTGTTGGCGGTGCCGGGGGTAAGTGAAACCTTCCCGACCGTGGCCACACTGTTTTCTGCGCCGTATTCGTCCAACACCCGTTGAATTTCATGAGCAAAATCGGCCAGGCCTTGAAACGCATCATGCCTCATGTGCATCGGTGTGGTGCCAGCATGGTCGGCCGCGCCCACCAACCGAATGGACCATTTAAAGAGCCCAGTGATGTCGTTTACTATGCCGACTGGAACGCCTATGCGATCCAACACCGGTCCTTGCTCGATATGCAATTCCAGATAGGAATGAATGCTGTCGGGATGGCGCCGCGCCCGCAGGGCATCACGGGCATCCAATCCTTGAGCCGACATGGCATCAACCAATTTCACGCCATTCAAATCGGTTGCGTTAAAAATCCGGTCTGGATTGATATTGCCCACCAGCGATTCAGACCCGAACAAACCGCCGAAACGTCCTTCTTCATCCGTAAACGAAACAAGTTCCAAGGGCATTTCAGTATCAAGATTTTCTTCGCGCAAACGCTGCAAACTTTCCAAACCAACCAACACTCCCAAGCTGCCGTCCAAATAGCCTGCGCCGGGGACAGTGTCGATATGCGAACCCACCATTACAAACGGTTTGCCATCTTTGTGATTTAATCGCCCATAAATATTGGCAGCGCCGTCTTGTTCGGGCTCCAAACCGGCTTCTTCAATTTTTCCAAGCAGCCAGCGGCGCCCTTCCATATCCGCATCGGTAAATGCCATGCGGTAAATGCCTTGGTCTTCTTCTGATTTGCCAATTTCAGAAAGTTCCAATAAATTCCGCCGCAGGCGGTTCATATTGATTTGAAGCGTTTGCAAAGATTTCCTCCATTTTTTTATTTTGAGGTTGCAGCCTATGTGTTTATCTTCAAGGGCAGACAAACAACGTTTGCCCCGGCTTGGCGGAA